>PUNQ01000006.1 GCA_003551845.1 Candidatus Nealsoniibacteriota bacterium | reverse complement strand
TCAAGGGTTTTTGTTTTTCCCCTCTTTTTACACCTCGTAGGTGTAAATCTTGAATTCAGCTGCCGATGAGCTATAATGAGAGAGCCCCTTTTTACACCTCGGAGGTGTAAAAAGGGGGAATTGGTCAAGGTTTAAAAATCAATTGATATAAATATGAAAATGGAAAATGGAAAAGTTTATCACATTTTAAATAAAAGCATTGCGGGGTATGAAATATTTAATTCCGGTGAAGATTATTCTCGAATAATTCAAGCGATAAGATTTTTTTCACTCGATGGAACTTTACCAAAATTTTCTCAATTCATTGACTCAAAAACGGTTGAAAAAAAGGGCTTCGAGCGATCGATCGATAAGATGAGAAATGACGGCAAAATAGTTGATATTGTTGCTTACTGCCTCATGCCCACTCATTTTCACTTTATTCTCAGACAGAAAAAAGATGATGGAATAACAAAATTCATTGGGGATCTTTGCAATTCATATACTCGCTACTTCAATAATAAGTACGATAGGCGCGGACCTTTGTGGCAAGGAAGATTTAAGAGGATTGAAGTCGACAGCAACGAACAGCTTATTGATTTGACCAGATATATCCATTTGAATCCGGTAGCGGCGGGACTGGTTGAAAATCCCGAGGAATGGAAGTGTTCTTCTTACGGTGAATATATAACTCCGGACCAAATTGAGAATCCGATATGTAATTACGAAGACCTTTTGGATATAAATCCGGAAGAATATAAGAGTTTTGTTTTAAGCAGGGCGGAGCACCAAATAGAGTTGGAAAAAGCTAAAAAAAGATTGAAATAAATTATCTATCGAAAATTAAAAGAAGAGAAAATTAAAACTAAAAAGAGCCCGTTTAAAAGGGCTCTTTTTATATATAAGTTAAGTTAATTTATTTCAAAATCTCAATCTCTCCGTGAACTCTTCCGAAATTATTGGCTTCCCACCGAGTCGGAAACCATATGTCAACGTATCCTTCGTAAGAGTCATTCTTTGCATTAGTGTACCTGGTATTCATTCTGTCTTTGACTACAAAAACTTTGTCACCGAAATATTCGGGAATCCTTATCTCCGTTCCAAAATCCAAGTGATTAGCGGCAACTATACCGTCTCTGACCCTGTGTCCGGAAGCCGTTATGAAAGGTTCGGAATTGGTTTGATCAACCGTACTGGAATAGCCGGTCAATTCAACGGTCATGGTCCTTTTAACCTGTCTTTCATCAGAAAAGCTTTTTTCTTCATTCTTTGTCTCTTCTTCCTTGCTTTGTTCTTCTTCAGCCTTTTCATAAGGATTGTCTTTTCCGGTTACTTGAGGCTCATGATAAGTCGGATATGAGCTGGATAAGATAATTCCGTCGGAAGATATGAAATATCCCTTTTCAATATCCGAAGACGTTTCAATTCTTTTGAAAGGAGAATTCAGAGTATCCGGATTTTCTGACTGTATCGCAAAACCTATCATAAAGACGGATAAAGAGGCTATCGAAGCAATCATTAAAGTAAAACAGGCTCTTCTTAAATTGTTGTCCGTACACATCTTTTAAGATTGTAGCACAAAGATTTTTAGTTGCAACTTTTACTAACTTTTACTTGAACCCTTACATAATAACACAAACAAAAGATGTGTCAAATGAGCGGGAGACGGGATTCGAACCCGCGGCCTTCTGCATGGCAAGCAGATGTTCTTCCACTGAACTACTCCCGCACTTGACTATTAATATAGTTTAATTGTTGACCGGTAAATGTCAACTGTCAATACCAATATGGAGAAATTTTAGCAAGGTTCAATTTCTCGAAAACTCTCACGAAAAAGACCGCCATTCGGCGGATTTCAATTAAGGACTATGTATTAAATAAATTTGTGCCGCAGGTCGGAATCGAACCGACGACCTCCTCTTTTTCAGAGAGGCGCTCTACCCCTGAGCTACCACGGCTGGTGGGCGGTGTAGGATTCGAACCCACGACCCTCTCGATGTAAGCGAGATGCTCTGCCGCTGAGCTAACCGCCCTTGACGCTACTATTTTAAGGAAAAATTTAAAAATAATCAAGAATAAGAATGGATTTTTAAGTTACAAAACCGATATTTATGGTGCCCAGGGTGGGATTTGAACCCACACGTCCTAAACGGACACAAGGCCCTCAACCTTGCCTGTCTGCCAGTTCCAGCACCTGGGCGACACCTTTTAACTTATTAACGCAACTTTAACTTTTCTCTTATCTGCTTTCGAGACTTGTTTCTGATAAAATAAAGTTTTGACTTTCTCGCGTTTCCTTTTCTGATAACCTCTATTTTCTCTATGCGAGGAGAATGAAGAGGAAATATCTTTTCCACTCCGACTTTATCGATTGTTTCCCTTATGGTAATTGTTGCCGAAAGATCTCCACCGTGTTTTCTGGCTATAACCAAACCTTCGGATATTTGAGTACGCTCTTCATCTCCCGATTTTACTTTCTGATAAACTCTTATTCTATCTCCCGTATCTATTTCGGGAATCTCTTTCTTTTGTTTTTCTTTGAAATTTTCCAGTTCTTTTGACATTTTTTTATTTATTATTTTTTGATCTCTTCAATCACTTTTTGCAAATCTTCGGGAAGCTCGGAAACGAATCTTTTTTTATTTCCGGATATCCTTATCTCCAAAGATGAACTATGCAAAAATAATCTATTCATTTCAACCGGATCCTTTTGATCTTTGAATCCGTAAAGCGAATCTCCCACTATCGGATGTCCCAAATAAGCGAATTGGCTTCTTATTTGATGTCTTCTTCCCGTTCGAGGAGATACCTCTATTAAACTATAATTTTCAAAATTTTCAAGTTCTTTATAATCACTTATTGCTCTTCTTCCTTTTTCCGACGGGTCGTAAGATTGATGTTTTCTTCTGTCATTTTTTCCTCTTCTCATTGCGGTTATTACTCTTCCTTCCTTCTTTTTTAACGGCCTCCAAGCCAAACAGATATACTTTTTTTTAACCTTTCTTTCCTTGAATTGTTCTTGTAAATCATCGAGCAATTGTCGCTTCTTGGCGAAAAGAAGAATTCCGGAAGTCCCCTTGTCGAGTCTGTGAACCAGACCGAACCGAGGCAACTCCTTTAATTTTCTCGATTCTTCCTTCACTTTCGCAGCAAAATCTTCAACAACGATTCCGGCGGGTTTATCGGTTACCAAAACGGATTCGCTTTCATATACCTTTTTAATGCTCATAATCTATAAATATGTGGGCGGTAGAGGACTCGAACCTCTAACCTCCTCCACGTCAAGGAGGCGCTCTGCCTTTGAGCTAACCGCCCATATTCATTTTTTTGTAAAAAAGTGGGCGCACCAGGAATCGAACCTGGAACCTCTTACTTATAAGATAAGTGCTCTAACCGTTGAGCTATGCGCCCGAATGGTAACAAAATTAAAAGAACAGTTTTCTATAAACAATATTAAGCCTTATTCATTATTCTTTCAAACTCTTCTTTTTCTATCGTCTCCTTCTCTATTAAAACCTGTGCCAATTCTTCCAGTTTATCTTTATTTTTTTTGATCAGCTTGGCTGCTTGTTTTTCCGCTCTTTTTATTATTTTGGAAATTTCCTTATCTATCTTGGAAGCTATCTCTTCGGAATAATTTTTTTCTTCGGATATCTCTTCACCCAAAAATACGTGCTCTCTTTCTCCTCCGTAAGATATGGGTCCCAGAGAGGACATTCCGTACTTTTTAACCAACTTTCTGGCGTATTTTGAAGCTTTTTCCAAATCGTTTGCTGCTCCGGTGGTGGTTTCTTTGTATTTGTATTTTTCGGTTACGTAACCACCCAGTAAAACCGCTATTTCCGATAAAAATTCGCTTTTACTCTTGATTCTTTTTTCCTCCATCGGCATCTTCAAGGTGTATCCGGCGGCTTGACCACGAGAAATAATGGAAACCTTTCGTACCTCTTGAGTCTCTGCGAGAAGAGAAGAAACCAGAGCGTGACCGGCTTCGTGGTAAGCGCTTATCTCTTTCTCTTTTTTGCTTAAAATGTGACTTTTTCTTTCCGGGCCGAGAAGAACTTTTTCTATCGATTCCAATAATTCTTCTTGAGAAACTTTTTTCTTTTCTCTTCTTGCAGTTAAAATAGCCGCTTCGTTGGTTAAATTTTCCAGATCGGCTCCTGAAAATCCGGGAGTTCTTTCTGCCACTTCTTGAAGGTCAACATCTTCATCCAACGGTTTGTTGCGAGTATGAATTTCCAAAATCTTTTTTCTTGCCTTCAGATCCGGAGAATCGAGAATTATTTTCCGATCGAATCTGCCCGGTCTGAGAAGAGCCGGATCCAAAACGTCCGGCCTGTTGGTGCTGGCCAAGACTACGACTTTGGTATCTTTATCGAAACCGTCCAATTCAACCAAAATTTGATTCAGGGTTTGTTCTCTTTCATCATTCCCTCCACCGAGTCCGGCTCCTCTTTTTCTACCGATGGCGTCAAGTTCATCTATATATACTATACAGGGCTGCTTTGATTTTGCTTTTTGAAAGAGATCTCTCACTCTTCCGGATCCAACTCCGACAAAGAGCTCTATGAATTCCGATCCGGAAACCTCAAAAAATGGTGCATCCGCCTCTCCCGATATGGCTCGGGCCAAAAGAGTTTTACCCGTTCCCGGGGGACCGGTAAGAAGAACTCCTTTCGGAATTTTAGCTCCTACTTCATCGAATCTTTTGGGATCTTTTAAAAATTCAACTATTTCTTTGAGCTCCTCTTTAGCTTCTTCCAGACCGGCTACATCTTCAAAATCAACATCCTTTTTAGGCATTCCTCCTTCTCCGAATAGGCGAGCTTTGGCCTTGGAAAAATCAAGAGCGCTGTTTGCTCCACCCTTGGCCTGTTTTATTATTAGCTGAAAGAAGATTAAAAGAAAAAGAAGAGGTAAAAGAATTATCAGCAAAGTGCTGAGCCATCCCCAATCGGGCTCTTCTTCATATGTGATTGACAAGGCGCGAACCTTTTCTTCTTCCGCACCCCATCTTTCCAAAAATTCCATCAATGATATATCCGGCTCTTTTCGGGTTGTCATTACGCTTTCATCTTCAAGGATGACTTCGATATTGTTACCCACTAAAATTATTTCCGCTATCTCTTCATTATTTATCTTTTCCGACAATTCACGGGGTGATATCCTCTCCGGTTCTTGAAAAAAACCGAATTCTTCGGAAGTAAATGCAAAAAGCGCCGCCACGATCAGGAGGATTGCAAGAAAAGAAATTAAATTTTTACTTAAGTTCTTGAACATATACGTCTACTTATAGTAGCATATTTATTCGGATCTTCAAGATCCGAGCAAAAGTAAAGAAAGGTATGAGTGATTAAGCTTTATTAGTTCTGACTTAGAGAGAAAAATAGATGTAGAGAGCTTCCAAATCATTTTCGGCTTCTATTATTCCCCTGTCGCTCACATACCAAAATCCTTCGGCCCAGCTGAACTTTTGAATTGCCGGATCGGCAAAAATATTCAACAAAGAAAACTCACTTCCGTCTTCAAGTTTTCCGGTCACTTCTCCGTTTGAGCTTACCACAAAAGAGGAAGGAGCGGGATGGGCCGATCCGAAGAAGGGTAAAAACAAAAAAAGTAATAGGAAAAAGATTTTAAATAATTTTAGTTTCAACATTTGATTAAATTATTGGTTTATGCTTATATTATAGTAATTATTTCTTTTTTTGTCAAAAATGAAGATAACTATCCTCAGAGAAAAGAGGCTTGCAAAAAATATTATTGACTAAGTTGGCTTAATTTGTATAATGAATTGCACGGAAATGTTTTATCGCCCCCATAGCTCAACTGGATAGAGCACGGGCCTTCTAAGCCCGGTGTCCAGGTTCGACTCCTGGTGGGGGTACAAGCTTTAATTTAAGCGTTGGAAGTTGGATACGAATTAAATCAAATCAGGTTCAAATGGCGGCCGTAGCTTAATTGGTAAAGCACTCGGTTGTGGTCCGAGAGTTTCTGCGGGTTCAAGTCCCGTCGGTCGCCCACTTTTGTTTTTTAACCGCTTTTCGGCGGTTTTTTAGTTTAAAGATCCCCATTTTTACACCTACGAGGTGTAAAAAAAAAGGGGGAGGTGGTGGAAAGGGTCGGCTGGGAAAAGAAAAACGTTGATTTTTCGGGTAAAAAAAATTGATTTTTTTATCTTAAATTTAACTTGCGGACTTTCTTAGTTATGATAGAATTAAAAAATAAAAATAATCGGAAAAAGAGTTTCTGAGAGTAAAAGTCTTCATGCTGCCCATATCCCCTTACTATTTTTCAATAAAAGAAGCCTCGAATATCAGCGGTCATTCTCCCGATCGAATTAAGCTTTTGATTAAAGAGAATAAGATAAGAACCAAAAAGGGGTTCGTTCTTTTAAGTAAAAAAGAGAGAGGGGTGCAAAGATTCGTACATATAGGAGATCTCTTCAATGAGCTTTTTCCGGGTGCGGAGATGGAAGAGGTAAAAGAAAAGTTGATCGCTGACAAAAAAAGAAAGCTGATAAAAGGGTCCCTGATATTTTCAGCGGCTACTCTTATTTTTATAATAAGCGTCGCTTTAACCAATCCCATTGAAATGATCTCTTCCGCTTTGAGTCCGTCGGAAGAAACAATCTCTTTTTATTCCGGTAATTGTTACGGTGATTGGGAATTAAATCAAAACGTGGAAGGAGTTCCGCAAGTAAGAGAGGACGCTCCCATAGAATCATTTTCCGAACGAAATTCGGCGATATACAACGGAGGAGCAAGAAGTATTTTTTGTGAAGATTTTAACCCTGAAGACGAAAAGCGGTCCGAAGAGATGGAAATTGAAGAGATAATCGAAGCCGATATAAGATTTTCATTCGCACTGGGAGAGAAAGATGGAGATATTTACTATGAAGATGATAAAGAAAAAGAAGAAGATGAAGAAGAGACTGAAGATTCCGAAGAAGAAAAGGACGAAGAAGACGAAGAAATTGATGAAGATGAGGATGAAGGTGAAGAAACTGAAGAAGAAAAGCAGGAGGAAGATGAGGAGGATGAAGATGAAGATGAAGAAGACACTGAAGATTTAGAAGAAGAAAAGGACGAAGAAGACGAAGAAAAAGATGAATATGATGAGACTGAAGAAGAGGAAAAAGAAGACCCCGAAGAAAACGAAGAAATTGATGAAGAGACTGAAGAAGAAAAGGAAGATGAAGAGACTGAAGGTTCGGAAAAAGAGGATGAGGAGGAAGAAGAAGATGAGGAGGACGAGGAAAAAGAAGACCCCGAAGAAGACGAAGAAATTGATGAAGAGACTGGAGAAGAAAAGGAAGATGAAGAGACTGAAGATTCCGAAAAGGAGGAAGACCCCGAAGAAGAAGAAAAGAATGATAAAGGTGAAGATATTGAAGAAGAAAAAGAAGACCCCGAGGAAGAGCAAGTTTCCGTCGGGGCAGATGATGAAGATGAAGAGAATGATGATGAGGGTGTTGATGAAAAAAACTCCACTTATAATTCGATAGAAAACAAAAATGGAAGATTTTGGAATGTAGGAGAGGTTTTTGCCGCCGATAAAGATGAAGAAAAGATTGAAGAAGATTTGACATTGGATCCGGAGAAAAAGATAATCATCTCCTACTCTACTGAGAAAAAGGAGGATAATCCGGTTTGGAACGAAGCGGGATCTCTTTCCGGAGAAGAATTTTCAAACAAAAAAAATAAAGGGTATTTTTCCCTGGAGGCTGACTTTATAACTTCCTGGGAGGATTTGGAAAATTTACAGCTCAAAGTGGAAGGAGTCGTTGGAGGAGAAGCTTCCTTTACCGCCTATTTGGACAGCTTATGGATTGACGTCACTTACGGAGTAGGTGCGGAAGATGAGGAGTACAAATTGGAGGCGGAAAAGACCGATTTTCGGGCAGACGAATCTCCCTCATTTACTTTTAAAAAAGAAGAGAGCGGAATCGGAATCATGAGGTCGGGAAGAGGATGGGAAGTGAGAAACGTTTCCATAAAAAAAAGAGATGAAGAAGAGAGATTCAAAAAAAGACCGGAAAAAGGAAACGGAATCTCCGTCTTCAACGATGATTTGACCAGAATCGAAATCGATAAAAAATATCTTCAACCCGGCAGGCACGTATTATCCGTAGAAATTGAAGACGGAGAAGAAACCAGAATTATAGAAAAAGAGTTTACCTGGGGAGTCATCGCCATTAATTTTGACAGGTCGGTTTACGGGAGCGATATTGAGGAAGCTTATATTCAAATGGGAGTTCTGGATGATGAAGGGCACACTATTTGTGATGCCGATTTGGAGCTGATAATAAGAAGTAAGGAGTTGGATCTGGAAGATCATCTCTCAACCGAAGAGGGCACGATAAATTACAGCGGTAAATGTGTCGGAGACAGTTATGTGGAAGTTCCGGATTATTATACTCATTATGAGCTTCCCGAAACGGACAATGCAATTTTTGAAGTTGAGCTCATTGCTCATACTGAAAACGGAACCCGATCAACCAAAGATTATTTTAAAGTTGAAGAGACGACTTTTGATATAAAAAGAAGTGGGCCGACCAGAATATTCCCGCCCGCTGACTACGAAGTAACTTTTTCAATTACACCGGATAAAGATTTTAAAGGAAGAGTGGAAGAAAAGATTCCCGATTCATTCCAAATAACGGGAGGAACAGATTTTGAAGTTGAAACCTCCGAAGAAAAGAAGATAATTTTCTGGAAAGATGTAGAGATAGAAAAAGGAGAAACCAAAAAATTCAGTTATTTTTTCAATGCACCGGATATATCTCCCGAATTTTACCTACTGGGGCCTTTGAAATTGGAAGGAGAAGAATCCACTTTTAAGGAGAAAAGAAAATGGCAGATAGCTTCCGATGATCCGGGAACAACGGAAGGAGTTTACCCGATAGAAGAATTAAGCACGACAAATCTCACCGGTAGCATAGAGTATTTGCAATACGACCCTCGAGACAGTGATGCACGCAATGATTGGTATCAGCAGACAGCAATTGCCGATAACGAACTCCACGTTGAAATCGACTCTCCACCGGGACATATCAGCGGAACTCAAACGATCAGATTTTTAGTCAGAAGAACAAATAACTCCACGGACCGAATACCGGATATAGAAATAGATCTTTATCAGGACGGGTCTCTTATCGAAACTCTCGAGACGGGAAGGGATGTAACCAGTGCGGTCGGAGAGGTGTGGACTTATCAGTTTGAAACCGATTCTCTTGATGACTCTTCCGGAGAAGATTTGGAAATAGTGATGGAGGGAGGTAGAACGGGAGGACCTCCGGCGGATAGAAACGTTCCCGAATACGGAGCAATAGAATGGGAGGTGTCCTTAACCGGAATGGAAATGGACATCCAGCCTCAAACCACCGAAGCCGGCCAGCCGATAGAAGGCCCGCCGACGGTTTTCGTTGGAGACATAGATGGAAATCCGGTGGAAGGAATAGATGTTACCGTCGATACCGACGGAGCTCCTTTTTCCGGAACGACCACCCTTACCAGCGGAGCTGACGGATTGGCTACGTTCGACGATCTGGTCATAGAAGAAGCGGGAGACCATCAACTTATTTTTGACGGAGAAGATATAACTGACGATTTGGTTTCCGACACCTTCACCGTCGAACCGTCCGACCCGGACCTCTTGGAAATGGACACCCAGCCCGAAACCACAGAAGCCGGAGAGACGATAGAGGGCCCGCCGACAACCTATGTCGAAGACGAGTTCGGCAATCCGGTGGAGGGCGCCGAAGTCAGCGTAAGCCTTGAAGGGTCGGAATTTTCCGAAGGAACGACTGCTGTAAATGCCGATTCGAGCGGACTTTCCGTATTTGACGATCTCATAATAAATCAGGCGGATGATTATCAGCTCACTTTCAGCGTAGAAGGAGTTGATGACGTCTTATCCGACACCTTCACCGTCGAACCGTCCGACCCGCATGACTTGGTCATTGACACCCAACCTCACACCACCGAAGCCGGCCAGCCGATAGAAGGCCCGCCGACGGTAGCTTTGGAAGACGAATTCGGAAACCGTGTTGAAGCTGAAGATGTGGAAGTTACGGTCGGAATAGACGGAAACTTCGCTT
>PUNQ01000068.1 GCA_003551845.1 Candidatus Nealsoniibacteriota bacterium | reverse complement strand
AGCCGACAAAAAAACCCGCGACGATTAATATCGCAATTATTAATATTTTTTTATTCATAATTTAAATTTTACATTTGGACCTTTATTGGGAGATTATAGCACACTTTTAAAAAAGTCAAAATTCTATATGAGTATATTATTTAATTGTAGCAATTATAAATAAAAAAACAAAATTTATTTAAAAATTATTTTATTTTTTGGATTTCTCGTTTTGTTTTTTGAAGACTCAACTTTCTATAAGCATAAACTACCGCTACCGCTCCAACCGGTAGTGTAAATGCCGAACCGACAAAAAAAACCGCCAATCCGACAAGGTTGAGTAAAGCGAGAAGCGTATATAAAATTAAAAGATTGAAAAACTGTCCACGGGTGATAGTCCAGCTCTTTTTGAAAGAGCTCAGTGCCGAATCATCTCCCTGTAACAAGAAAAAAGGAAAGAAAGAAAATCTGACAAAAAAGAAAATTGCCGGAAAAACAAAAAGGACGAACCCGAAAGCGATCACGGTGATATAAAAAAGAAAACCGATTAAAAAATCGGGCAATTTGGGATAATGGTAAATGAGATCTTTTAAGCTGATTGAATTTCCATCATGAAAATCAACCGAAATTTTGATGTAGCCCATCAAAATTAAAAAATTAACCACGAGAACAAAGAAAAGACTTAACGTTCCCGCTATCTCACTTGCGGCTAAAAGAAAACGAATTACATAAAAAGGCACCGTCCAATATATCAGTACGGTCAAACTTATCCCGAAAATCGTAAAAGGATTTTCTCTCACCTTTTCAAATCCACACTTTATCGCTTGTACTTTGGAAAACATTACTCAAATTGTAGTCCCCTATTTTTATATTTCCGTCTCATTTTCAAAATTAAAATGACACTTCAATCTCAAGTGAGTTCGTAGGTTTGACTTTTATTTTAATTAAATTATAAATTTTCCAATTCTTCTATGAAAGAATCAATCTCTTCGGAAATATCATTCAACCCCTCTTCAAATTCATCTTCATCAATAAAACCTCCGTAATAGTCGTCTTGAAAGAGAAAAAGCTTTTCTTCAAGTTGATCATATCGATTCATATATTCCTCCACATCATCATTATCCAACTGATCTTCCAGTGTGAAAATCAATTCATAAGCAGAAAAAAGGTTATCTTCAACCACCCAGAGCAGATCGGTGTCTTCCATATCCTCGAGTTCTTGCTCTTCTTCATAAGCTTCTTCCGAATTTTCATCTTCTCCACCGATTAAAAATACCGTCAAGGCCAAAGCTACAACAATTACCAAAGCGATTAAACCCCAAACTATTTTTTTATTCATGGTCATTAATTTTTAACAAACAATAATTTAATAATTGAACGACCTTTAAAAGGCAATTAATTGGAACGGGAAAACTTACACGTCCAGATATCTTTTTACCGCTAAAGCCGAAGAGATCACGCTCAGACCGATTCCGGTTGAAAACTGTAAAATTAAAATTAACGACAAATTTTCAAAAAGATGATTTTCCAAGTTTATCCCGAAAACATTATAACCCTGATACATAAGACCCGCCAGGCCGAAAAGAACCAAAAGCGAAATTAAGCTCGCCACCAATCCCAAAATAAATCCTTGAACTATGAAAGATCCTTGCATGAAGGCATTTGAAGCCCCGACCAACTTCATTATCTTTATCTCTTCACTGAAACTGTAAATGGAAAGCCTGATTGTTCCGAAAACTATCAATACGGAAATAACAGCCAAAATCGTTCCGGCAACAATCAGTGCTCTTCTTATCCTGGAAGTAATTGAAAATATTGATTCTATGGCCTCTTTCCTTCCATAGCTGTAAAAGCTTATTTCCTCAACAATTTCGGAATAATTTCCCCGAACATAATCCGAAACCCGTCTATATGTTTCAACTTCAGTCGCCCTGACATCCAGTCGAGGATTAAATATATTTCCGACTTCATCGAGCGCATCCATTAAAACCGGGTTATCACCGTGCCTTTGTCGGAAATCTTCCAAGGCTTCATGCTGGGAAGTGTAATCTATTCCCAAGAGGGTAAAATTATCGTCGATATTTTCAGCAACTTCCATGATCCGGTCTCCGGGAGTTATGGAAGTGAAATAAATCGTTATGTCCGCCCTTCTTTCCACTTCTTCTATCGTTTCCTCCATAACTTCTTGCGCCAAGAGTAAAGAGGTGGCCAGAAAAGTGGTAACCATCAAAACCATTATCGCAACTACCGAAAGCCCCCCGGATCGTTTAAAATTTTTCCACCCCAGAATAAAGGAGCGTTTTATCGATGTAAGCATTTTAATTGAATTTTTGATAATTATAATCTGAACCTACCATTTTTAACATCACTGGTTATCTTTTTATCTTTGATTGTAATCACTCTCTTTTCCAAATAATTGACAATTTCTTTGTCGTGAGTAGCTAAAAGAACGGTGGTTCCGGTTTTATTTATCTTCACCAGCAAATCAACTATATTTTGTGAGTGATAAGGATCCAGATCACCGGTCGGCTCATCGGCCAAAATCAAATCGGGATCATGAATAAGGGCTCTGGCGATCGCCACCCGCTGGCATTCTCCTCCGGAAAGCTGTTCGGGAAATTGTTGCGCCTTTTCAACCAAGTCGACAACGTCCAAAATCTCCGGAACATCCTTTTCTATCTCTTCGGAAGAAGCTCCTGTTACTTCCAGTGAATAAGCTATATTTTCATATACCGTTTTTGAGCAAAGTAGTTTATAGTCTTGAAAAATAACACCTATTCTTCTTCTCAGTTTATAAAGTTTTCTTCGCTTAATTTTTGATATATCCTCTCCATCAAAAAATATCTTTCCCTCCGTCACATCCTCTTCTCCGGTTATCATCCTGATCAAAGTGGTTTTTCCCGCTCCCGATTTCCCCGCTATACAGACGAACTCTCCTTTATCAACCTGAAAAGAAACTTCTTTCAAAACAACGGTTTCTTTCTTGTTTTTGTAAGGTGGATAGATTTTGGTTACATTTTCAAAAGTTATCATTTAATTTTACCGTTATGGTTTTTCCTTTAAAAATAATTAAATTAGTCGTTTCGATTAAGTTTTATTTCCGCCTCTATGAACTCTTCCAGTTTTCCGTCCAGAACCGCTTCCGGGTCGGATGTCTCTACATCGGTCCGGGTATCCTTAACCAATTTATAGGGATGTAAAACATAATTTCTTATTTGATTACCCCAGCTTGCCGAAGAATCATCACGCACGCCCTTCAATTTTTCTCTTCTCTTCTTTTCTTTGATTTCAAACAACTTTGACTTTAAAACCGTCATCGCTTCGGATTTATTTTTTCCCTGACTTCTTTCACTTTGACAAGAAACGGTAATTCCGGTAGGAAGATGAGTTACACGCACCGCCGTTTCTCTTCTGTTTACGTGTTGTCCACCGGGCCCCGAAGCACGATAAGTATCCACTTTCAAATCTTCTTTTTTTAAATTGACTTCCGAATCTTCAAGATTAAATCGCGGCAATACTTCCACTTTGGCAAAAGACGTATGGCGCAAATCCTTTTCCGAAAAGGGAGAAATTCTAACCAATCTATGAACTCCCGATTCGTTTTTTAAGTGTCCGTAAGCGTATTTTCCGGAAACTTTGAAAGAGATGTGCTTTATGCCCACCCGACCCTCCGGACCTCCCGCTTCTCCGTAAGATACGTCGACCGTTTTAACCGTATAACCTTTATTCTCACAATACTTAAAATACATTCTCCGAAGCATCGCTACCCAATCTTCCGAATCCCTGCCTCCGGCCCCGGAATGTATTTCCATTATGGCATCTTTTTCATCCCACTTTCCGGAAAGATAAATTAATTTTTCATTTTTCTCAACCCTTTTTTTCAATTGATTCAATTTATCATCAATCTCTTCTTCCATCTTTTGATCCAAATCCAAGCTGAGAAGTTCTCCGATCTCCATAATTTCACTTTTAAGTGATTCTATCACACTAACTTGCTCGTTTAAAGCCGATAATCTTTTCTTAACTTCCGCTCCTCTTTCCGGATCATCCCAAAAGTGGGGATCTCGTGACTCTTTTTCCAATTCCTTTATCTTTTTTTTCTTTTCGGAAAGGTCAAAGACAGTCCTCCAGATGGAGGATTTTATCTTTTAAATTGTCGTATTTTTCTTTCATAAAGTATTATAAAGATTATACTTGAGCCGGAGGCGGGACTCGAACCCGCGACCTACTCTTTACGAGAGAGTCGCTCTACCTCTGAGCTACTCCGGCACAGTTTTGACCGTCGA
Source organism: Candidatus Nealsoniibacteriota bacterium (assembly GCA_003551845.1). Lineage (GTDB taxonomy): Bacteria > Patescibacteriota > Minisyncoccia > Minisyncoccales > PWPS01 > PWPS01. Next base: position 6,079 of record PUNQ01000068.1, on the reverse strand, counting down.
AGTGTAAACCCTTTTTTTTACCAAGCTTGTTATTTTTACACTACCCTCTTACCTGCCGCCTGCCGGTAGGCAGCCTTTTAAGCTACTCCGGCAACGGCAATGCTTCAATCAGTCTCTGCCATCCGGATTTTTCCACCTCCTCATCATCTTCAGCTTCCACCTCCTCATCATCAAGAAGTATGACCACCTTTTCTTCTCCCGGCTTCTTCATTAAAAAATCTTCTCTTAAAATTCTTTCTACATATTCTTTTTCGTCGGCCATCTTCAAGCTCTCCTCCAAATCCATCTTCCTCGCTTCCAAAAGATCCAGTTCGGCTTTCAAGAGTTCTATTTTTTCCTCATTCCCACTTCGCTCTCTTGCAATTCTGTAATTGGAAACGGAAAAAATAAAAATCAAACCGGCCAGAAGCAAAATTCCTCCGATTTGTCCAATATTTTTTCTTTTTTTTCTACGAACCATAAGTTGGTTCATTATACCAATTTAATTCGGCAATATCCAGAAATACGGGCAATGCTCACAATTACTCCCCTTCTTTGAAGATTTTAAAGAAAACTTCCTGTGGAACATCCACCGATCCTTCTTTGCTCATCTTCCTCTTTCCCTCTTTTTGCTTTTTTAAAAGCTTATCTTTTCTTGTTCTATCGCCTCCGTAAAGATCTCCCGTCACATCCTTTCGCATCGCCTTTATCGTTTCTCTGGCAACTATTCTCCCGTCAACCTTAGCTTGAATCGGAACGGGAAATTGCTGTCGAGGAAGAAGTCTCTTTAGTTTTTTAGCTAAATTTCTTCCTTCCGTCTCGGCTTCGTCTTTGGAGACTATCCTTGAAAATGCTTCTTCCGGTTCTTTATTCAGTAGAATTTCCATTTTGGTCAAATCTCCGTGCCGATACCCCAAAACCTCATATCCGTAAGAAGCATAACCTTTGGTTACACTCTTCAGTTTATCATAAAAACCGGTAATAACTTTTCTGAAAGGAGCTTCATAAATTATTACCAATCTTTGAGAAGCAGAAAAATAATCCGTATCAATATAATTACCCTTTAAGGTTTCGAGTACCTTGTTGACATTGCCGACGAACTCTTGAGGTGTGACAATTTCCAACTTGGCCCAGGGTTCCAACACTTTCTCAATTTTGGTTCTTTTTGGAAAATCGGAGGCATTTTTTATCTCAACAATCTCTCCGTCGGTCATTTCTATTTTATAGGAAACCGATGGAGTTGAAATTATAAGCTCCAAACCGTATTCCTTCTTCAATCTCTGTGATATTATTTCCGCGTGCAATGACCCCAAAAAACCGCACCGAAACCCTCTCCCGAAAACTTCTTTGAATTCCGGACTGAAAGTGAAGGCGGGATCTGAAAGCCTGATTTCTTCAACCGCTTTTTTGAAGTCCGAAAATTCTCGAGAATTTTTGGGATAGAAGGAGGTAAAAACAACCGGCTTGGGTTCTTTGTATCCGGAAAGAGGATCTACATGCGAACCCGCTTTTACTATCGTGTCCCCCACTCTCACCTTATCGACCTCTTTTATTCCCGTAGCTATATAACCTATTTCTCCGCAAGAAAGAACTTTTTCCGGTTGAAGGCGAGGATTAAAAAACCCCAGCTCTTTAACTTCCCCTTTTTCACTCACCGCTACGAGCTCTATTTCTTCCCCTTTCGTTAAATTTCCACTAAAAACTCGAACAAAAGCGACTACTCCTTTGTACGGATCTCTTTCAAAATCAAAGATGAGCGACCGGAAGTCCTCTTTCTTTTCTTTGGGGGGAGGAATTTTATCGATTATTTCGTCCAAAAGATCCTTCACGTTGGTTCCTTCTTTTGCGGAAATTTCCAATATTTCACTTCTGTCCACATCGATTAAATCCATTAATTCTCGTGCGGTCTCTTCCACTCTGGCATTCGGAAGATCAATTTTGTTGATTGCCGGAATCAAAGTTAAATTTTGCTTTTTGGCCATATTCAAGGTAGTTATCGTTTGCGCCTGAACTCCTTTCGAGGCATCAACCAAAATAATTGCACCTTCAACAGCCTTCAAAGATCTTGAAACTTCATACGAAAAATCTATATGACCGGGTGTATCTATTAAATTAAGAATAAAATCTTTCCATTTCATCCTGGCCGGTTGTAACTTGATCGTTATTCCTCTCTCCTTTTCCAGCTCCATGCTGTCCAAAAACCTATCACTCATATCTCTTCCGGAAACAGTTTCCGTCATTTCCAAAAACCTGTCGGCCAATGTCGACTTTCCGTGATCAATATGTGAGATTATTGAAAAATTTCTTATCTTCATTTTATCTTATTTTTTTAACTATTGCCCACATTTCCGGTGAGCCCATAGCCAATGCTGCCAAAACATAAGTTATCCCGCTCACCGAAACCGTTATTGAAGCCTGTAAAAAAACACTTAAAAAATCATCCAAATCACCGACAAAAAGAAGAGCCAATCTCAAAGTAATAAGCCCGACAAAAGCCATGATTAATGAAGAGGCTATGATTCTTATTGCCGAATTTAAAATTTCTTTTCTTCTAAGGTCTCCCACCCTTCTTTCCAAAATAAAATATAAAGCGACAAGTTGCCCAACGGTGGTAAAAAGAAAGGCGGTCGGAAAAGCCAACACTTCTATATTTTGGAGGCTCCCTAAATTTAAAAATTGAACCAACCCTTCTCGAAAAAAATTTTCATAACTTAAGAAAAAAACGAATGCCAAGCTGAGGGCGACATTGATCAACACTCCGACAGTGGAAATAATTACCGGTGTTTTGGTATCTTGAAAAGAAAAGTAAGCCCTGATCAAGAGATGGATCAAAGCGTTGGCAAAAAGAGAAAAGGAAAAAATTCCCAATGAAGCGGCGGTGAGTCGGGTATCGGTCCAATCAAACCTGCCGGTACCCAGCACAATACGAACGATTTGCCCTCTCAACATAAAAATTAAAAAACTTACCGGAATAATTGCAAGAATAATTTTCCTGAAAGAATTGGAAAAATCTTCCAAAAATCTCTCTTTTTCACCATTGGCCAAATCTTTGGAAAATCTCGGAAAGGCGGCTACTGCAAAAGAAACTCCGATAACTCGAACCGGAAAAGCCTGCAGATGGTCTGCAAAATTGAATATTGACAAACTTCCGGCGGCGAGCGTGGAAGCAATCGCGGTTATTATCACTAAATTTATTTGGATTGAAGCTTGGCCAATCATTCTGGGAATTATAAGGTAAATTATTTTTTTTAGCTTTTCTCCGGAGAAGTTAAAAATCGGCTCGTACTGAAAGCCGGCCTTTTTTATCGCCGGAAATTGAATCGCCATATGAGCTAAAGCTCCCAAAACGACTCCGTAAGCCAAACCCGGTAAACCATAAAGAGGCACTAAAAATATAATCCCGAATATTATTCCCAAATTATATAAAATGGGAGCCAGAGCATAAGTCAAAAATTGATCAAAATATTTCAAGACTCCGGAAAAAAGATTTGAGATTCCCAAAAGAATCGGGCTGAGCATCATTATTCTGGTCAAAAGTACGGTTAGTTCCGCTTGCTGCCCGTCAAAACCGGGAGCGACAATTCTAACCACATGCGGGGCAAAAATAAAAAGAAAAAGAGATAAAAAAGAGAGCGAAAAGACTAAAAAATTAAGTAAATTATTAACCAGCTCCCATCCCTCCTCTTCATCTTCTTCAAAAGTCTCTGAAAAAACCGGTAGAAAAGCGGCTATCAATCCCCCCGTAATCAAGATTCCGTATACGAAATTGGGGATCCTGAATGCGGCAAAATATATATCAAGCTCGGGACCGGCCCCGAAATTTCCGGCAAGCAACCTGTCTCTCAAGATGCCCAAAAAAGCACTTGCAGTACTGGAAACGGCCAAAATTACCGCCGATAATGTAATCGTCTTTGATTTTGCACTGAATATGAAATCAAACATGCCGATTGAACTCACCAAATAAAAAGCCCAAGCAGGAAATAAGCCGAATTCTGTCTTCACAATTAAATTGTGAAGTGGTAATCATTTATCTGGGCTCCGAATCACTCCGAAGCTCAAGCGGGCTACCTGCCTAAAAGAAGGCTAACTTGCCCTTTCATCCGGGTAGGGATTTGGCCGTTTCACTTTCACCTTTCGATGAAATTACTCCCGAAGGAGCTCTCGAACCTTTCGGTTGAGACGTCACTGCTCGCACCCCCTGCCTCACGGCGGGTGGGAATTACCCACTACCTTTGTTTTGCGTTAGTTAAAACCACCACAAAACAGATGTTCGGACTTTCCTCTCCGCGGGGCGGAGCGATTACCTATCCTGCTTGGACTTGTCTTGAATAGTACAAAAAAAGATTAATTATGTCAATTTAAAACAAGTAAAAATTTTCCCGAAAAAGTTGCTGAAAATTAAAATAATACACAGGAATACTCATAATCTTTTTCAACCGAACCGAGCAAAACGTCATCTTTTAAAATATTGAATGAATCTTTTTTCATTACAATTTTATTGCCTTGAAGAAGCAGCTCTTTTGTTTTCTCAAATTTTTCTTTGAATTCTTTTTCCGTCTCTCCATAAAATCTATCTTCGGAATAAGAAAATTCTTGGATATCATCGTATTTTACAGCTCTCTCCTTGATACTATTGTCATTTTTACCGTGAATTAAAAACTTTTCGGAATAATGCCAAAAAAGAGCATGTAAATCCAAAAAGTAATTTATCAGCTCTTCTATTGCGGGAAACTCATCCTTGAACACTTTTTTCATTTTTGTAGCATATTCTTTGCTGGGTTCACAATTTAAGTTGCAGGGAATATGGGGAATCAAGGGATTAATGGTGAAAATGTTCAATAGTTTGGAATGTTCATCACTTTCCATAAATGACCTTATTTCAATCTTTGACCATAGAAGATTTTCTCTTTTGGCCTTTTCATTATTCTTGTCACCACTAATCTTTTTTGCAAAATTTACGCAACACTCGGGATAACCCATTAAGGTCGCAAATTCATGAGAATATTTTTTGGAATCGGATTTTAATTCTGATTTTTTTAAAAAAAGATATTCGGATCTTTCAGCTTTTTTTTTATCGGGAGAAACCGATACCGACATAAGACCCCTTCTCGGATCACTACGCTCTACGACACTCGACTCATCCTTAAAGCTGTTTATTAAAAATTTGTAGTCCGATATTTTATATTTCAACCCATAAATCTCTTCGAGCTCCATAAAGGATTCTTCTATCTTTTCAATGTTTTGATCATAAAAGTTCATCTCCATAACCGGCTTAACCCCCTTTATCACCCCGATCAATTCCTCGAATATATCATTATTTATTAAAAAAGGCGGTATATAAGTTTTTCCTTCCCTTACTCTTGTTTTGTCAGAAAAAACATTAATTAATTTTTTGTACTTGTATAAGTGATCATCTATCATAATTTTCTACAAAATTTTTGATTGAGCGATCATAACTTTTTTCAACTTTATCCGAGAAATAACAGGCGGGAAGCTGATCCTTTTCTTTATGGTGACTGATACACAAACAGCAAATACCTTTTCTCGGACATCCCGGATAACTACAATTACATTTCTCCAAATTTTCCTCTTTTCTTTGGCATTTCATGAATCGTGCTTAATTTACTTTATTTATTTTATAAAAACCGACAGCATCATAATCGGAATTTTCCAAATAACTCACAAAATCTTCTTTATAAACTTTCCCGTGATTCGGAGAAGCGTGAACTAAATTTTTTCCGTTAAAAACAAATCCTTCATGATTTATATCCAATCCGATTTCTTGATTTCCTTTTCTCATGAACATGACCCCCGCTTCCGGTGGCAAATTGTCAATTATTTCTTTTACATTACCGATCGGAATATTATCAACCGTAATCTCCTCTTGCCAATCAATCGGTATCAGCTCGTCCTTGTTCAAAAGTACGGTTTTCGACTCGGTATACTCCCCTCCGATCTCAGAAGTGATATCTTCAAAATAAGGAGAGATCTTATTTCTGTAAGTGGAAAAGTGAAGCCTGTTTTCATAAGAAACCTCTCCCGCCGGATAATAGTGGATCTCTTTCATCCCTTCTTCCGGATCATCGGGAAAATTAAACTT
>PUNQ01000069.1 GCA_003551845.1 Candidatus Nealsoniibacteriota bacterium | reverse complement strand
TCCATTCGAGGTTTTTAATTTCAATTTTTTCTCCTTCAATTCTTGATTTTTCGGCTGCAAAGGCCATCAGATGCCCCGGCAAGACGCCTTTTAGCTCGGTTTTGTTGCTTTTTCCATCATTTCTATTTACGGCTCGGATAAAATTATTAATCAAGGCTTCATCACCCCCTTCGTGACCACTCAACTTTTCCATCTTTATCGTTTCCACTTCTTTATATTTTCGTGATAACGGGTAGGGAATTTTTTTTATAAATCCTTGGTGAAATTTAGCCTCCACCTTTCCTTTTTCAAAGTAGAGGTTTATTTCCCTTTCCGTGTCGGGGCCGAGGCCCAAATTAAAAGTAGCGGTTTTTCCGTTTTCAAATTCTATTATTGCATTTTGGTGATCACAAACATCATTATCCGATTGCCATACACAGCGGTGATATCCGTTTTCTTCAAGGTAATTCTTTTCAATTTTTGCCCTTCCGTCGGGACTTATTTTTTTAATCCAGGAATTATTTTTAGTCGTGTCGTCCAAATAAATCTTTTTGGCGTCATAATTACAATTTTCAATGTCGCACTCAAAACAATTTCTCCCCGCTTTTTCCGGCATATTTTCTTTTTTAAAAAAGAAGCGATCACCTTTTGAAAAAACGGTTTTGGGAAATGAGTTGAAAAACCAATAAAGAAGATCAAAGTCGTGACAACTTTTGGTTAAAGTGATGGGTCCGGAGTCTTCTTTTTTGTTCCAATTTCCACGAACGTAAGAATGAGCAAAATGCCAATTGCCTATATCTTCATTATGATTGACGGTGATCAACTCTCCGAAATCCCCCTGATCGACAATCCTTTTGATTTCTCGAAAAAAGGGAGTATATCGTAAAACGTGCGACACCGAAAGAACTTTGCCCGAATTTATACTTTCTTCAACTATTTTTATCACTTCTCGGGGAGATGTACCCACCGGTTTTTCCAGTAAAACATGGTAGTTCATTCTTATCGCTTTCAATACTATATCCAAATGGGTCTTGTCCGGAGTAGCTATTATGGCGACATTTCCTTTTTTTTGACTCAGCATCTCTTTGTAGTCGGTAAAGTGATTTTCTTCACCCACCGGATATTTTTTCTCAAAAGCCTCCAGTTTTTTTGAGTCTGTATCACAAACCCGGACTATTTCTCCCAAATTATTTTCCGATATGAGTCGGGCATAAGTGTTCGCCCCTCTGTCTCCCGCTCCTATTATCGATATTTTCGGATTCATATTATTTTTTATCAGCTTTAATTATACACCGGGTTATTCTTTTGCAATTGTTGTCGTCCTGAAATTTAAAAAATTTATCAACCGATTTTTCTCTCAATTGCTTATAGCTTTTTTCTCCTTTTATGATAGCGGTCATACTTTTTATCGTTTCCTCGGGAGTGCGGGTTACCGGCCCGAAAAGATCATCGGGTATATCGAGATAACATCCGATCTTCTCCAGATGCTCTTTTTGGTCGAATTGGTAGAAAATAACCGGTCTGTCCAAATATAAAAAGTCCCAGCAAACGCTTGAATAATCGGTGACGAGCAAATCGCTTTCTATAATATTTTTCTGAATGTCGGAATCATAAGGAATAATGTTAACGTTGGAAAGTGCGGAAGCTTCAATTATTTCTTTCATGAAGGAATGTATGCTTTGATGGAAAAATACATTCAAATTCAAATTATTTTCTTTTAAAAGCTTCAATAAATCAGTGTTGGAGATAAACCCGCTTACCGATCGGTAGTATTTCCCTTTCTTGAATTTTTCGATATCTTTTTTTGTCATTCGAGAAAAAGGCTTATCAATTTTTTTTCTGTATCGGGGGCACCAGGTGGGCATATAAAAAATATTTTTTATCTCCCCTTTTTTATTTCTGTGTTCGGTCAATTTGTCGTATCTCGGAAGGCCGCTTATGCAAATCTTTTCTTCATCCAATCCCCACTTTTTAACTTTAATATTTTTTTCAAAATCGGAAACGGCCACGGAAAGATCATAGATTTTATGGGTCTCGGCATGACGCTTGATTTTTCTTTTAAAGCCTTCTATTCCGTGAGATATAAAAACTTTGGTAGCACTTTCGTATCGCTCGATATTATAAGTTGAGACGTCTCTCGGAAGACTGTGGGTGCAAATAAGGACATCGGCAAGCAAAGTGTAGAGATTTCCTTTCAAGCTACCCCTTGCAAGTGTCGGACCGGTATTTTTCGCTTTAGAATATTCCGGACAATCTTTGTTTATAATCCAACGAATGTCTATTTCCGGAAAATTTTTCAAGACATATTCAAACAAAACCGCTCCGTTGTCGGTAAACTTTTCTCCACGAGAGGCTCCGATTATCCAAATTTTTTTTCGGGACGGGAAAATTCTTATTATTTTTGACAAAATCAAAGCTAAAAATTTATTCAGAGACTTCATTTCGGTTTTTATTTTTATGTAATTTTATTATTTTTTGATAGGCTTGCTCGTACCTTTCCACCATCTTCGAAACGGTAAACTTATCTTCGACAACTTTCCTGCAATTTTTCGGGTCTATTGATTCTATTTTTTTTACGGCGCCAACCATCTCCTCCTCATCTTCAACGACAAATCCGCTTTTCCCCGAAACTATGATTTCGGGAACCGAAGACTTGTTGAATCCGATTACGGGAGTTCCGCAGGCCATCGCCTCAATCATCACCAGTCCGAAAGACTCATCTCCCGTAATCGGCATTAACAGCGCTTTCGCTTTTTGATAAAGGGGAATCAATTCTTCTTGAGGAAGAAATCCTTCGTAAGTTATCTTTTCATTCAGATGAGGTTTTATATTTTCTTTCCAATATTTTTCTCGCCCCTTATAGGTTGGACCGACCATTTTTAATTTTTTATCGGTTTTTTTTGCAACCCGTATGGCGATATGAGCTCCTTTTCTGGGGATAATCCTACCGACAAAAAGGAGATAGTCCTTCTTCTTTGGGGAAGGGGTGAATTCGGTTGTGTCTATACCGTTATAAACCGTGCTTACGAAAGGAAGGTTCGGTGCGAGTTCTTTTTGTGAGTCGGAAAGGCTCAGGAAATAAATATTTTTGTTTCTCTTGCTCAGCTCTTCGTAAATTACTTTCGTCGCTCCGGTTTTCATCGGATAATCGAAGGGATTATGAAACGTAACCGCTACCGGAGTGTCCGTAAAGCTTGACATTTGAACTATTCTGGCGGGGCTGTGGGTTTGAATTATGTCGAAGCTGTCAGCTCTCTTGAAAAGCTCCGCGGCCAAGAGCAGTTCGTAATTCCCTCTCAAAACTTCTCTGTATTTAACCGCCTTTTCCCCGAATTGAGGATCGTCAATCATATCGTTCAATTTTTTAAAAGGCTCACGCCATTTTTTATTTTTCTTTATGGATGGCAGGTTTCCGGAAATTAATTTCGCATCGGAAATTGAATCGGATCCGGCGAAGAGAGTTACTTCATGTCCCTTTCGAGTTAAGCCGTCAGCCAACTGTGAAGTTATTGCCAGGGGAGCATAAACCCCCTCTTCGGGGGGCAAAGACTGATAATTGGTTGAAATGATTGCTATTTTCATTTACTGGTCGAATTATAACTTTTGTTTTTGCTAAAATCAAAAAATCAAAATTAAGGGCTTTTGCCGGGTAGTGTGATCGGCAAGCGGCAGTTCGAATCGTTAAATGAATGTTTCATTTGCAATTAAAATTTTAAATCGTGAAACCAAAATTAGTAATCGAGACTCGAAAAGCTCCGTTTTTGGTTTTTTCTACTGAAAGATTTGACGAAATGCTCTGCTATGATATTCTATCAATGTCAAAGACGATTCTTTTCAATTCGGAAAGCAATCAAAGTGCGTGGCTTAAAGGCCCGTGTTTTAAAAATATGAATTTAGATGAGTGGTTTAAAAAAAGACGTTTTAAGGCGAAGAGTTATTCCGACATAGATAGATTGATAAAGTATAAAAAAGAGAAAGAGGAGACCATAGCGGTAGTGATACCGGCTTTTAATGAAGAGGAACGAATAGGTAAAGTTGTAAGAGAGATAAAGAAAAAGCTGATGGATGAAAAGCCTTTGGTCGATGAATTGGTGGTGGTAGATAGCGGGTCCAAAGACAACACTAAAAAAGAAGCGGAAGAAGCGGGAGCTGATTTTTACTTTGCGGCGGACATACTCAAAAGATACAACGGAGAAAGGGGAAAGGGTGAAAACATGTGGAAGTCGTTGTATGTTACCGAAAGTAGCATAATAGTCTATATGGATGCGGACATTGAAAATATCCATCCCCGATTCGTTTACGGATTGGTGGGGCCGCTTCTGACCAAGGATTACTTGAAATTGGTAAAATCTTTTTTTGACAGGCCGACTTCGTGCAACGGAGAAGGAGAAGATGTCCTGGGCGGGGGCAGGGTAACCGAACTTCTCGTCAGACCTCTCCTCAATATGTATTTTCCGAGTTTGGTGGGGTTCGTTCAGCCACTCAGTGGACAGGTGGCGGGGAGGAGATCTCTCTTTGAACAATTGAATTATTTTACCGGTTACGGAGTGGATATAGGACTTTTGATAGATACTTATAAAAAGTATGATCTTGAAAGCATTGCTCAATTGGATATCGGAAGTTTGCGGCACAGGTGTCATGATTTACATCACCTCAGTCAAATGGCCTTCGGAGTTTTACAGGTTTTTGCGGAAAGAGCTCATGTTTTGGGAAAAGTTATTATGAGTGAAGATGTAAGGCGGAGATATCATGTCGTAAATCGAAAAGAAGAAAAAAACACGGCCAATTATGAACTCAAGAAAAAATACGTGACCGAAAGGGAGAGAGATCCGATGATTACCATAAAAAATTATAGAAAAAAATTTCATAAAAACGGTTTCGAATAAAAATAAAAAACTGACATTCCGGGACTGCCGGAATTTTAATTTACCGACTAACAAAAAATAGGTTTAATCGGGTTGAAAAGCGGCATTGAAAAATAAAAAGATTTTCTTTATAATAAAAAAGATATGCCCGATGATACAGTAGAAGAGATCAAATCTCGGCTCGATATAGTCGACTTGGTTAAGGAGTATGTTGAGCTGGAAAAAGTGGGATCCAATCTGAGAGCTCTTTGCCCTTTTCATGCTGAGAAAACCCCTTCTTTTTTTGTTTCTCCCTCCAGGCAATCCTGGAGGTGCTTTGGTGGTTGCAATATCGGAGGAGATATTTTTGATTTCGTAATGAAGATAGAGGGAGTTGAATTTTATGAAGCGCTACAAATATTAGCCAAAAAGGCGGGAGTGGAAGTAAAAAAGAGAGATCCGAAAAAAAGAGAAGAAAAAGACAGGCTTTATGAAATATGTGAATTGGCAACCAAGTTTTTTCAAACGCAGCTTGAAAAATCAAAAAAAGGAAAAGCAGCGAAAAAATATCTGGTTGACAGAGGAATAAAAGAGGAGGCGGTTAAAAAATGGAGATTGGGTTACGGCCCGGACTCCTGGCAAGCTCTTTCCGAATTTTTGATTTCCAAAGGTTATAAGAGGAAAGAAATTGTCAAAACCGGGCTGGCGGTTAAAAAGGATGACCATTCCTATGATCGTTTCAGAGGAAGAATAATTTTTCCGATAATGAATACCGCCTCGGATCCGATAGCTTTCGGTGGACGAATTTTCGGAGAAAAAGAAGATACCGCCAAGTACATTAACAGCCCTCAAACTCCCCTCTATGACAAGAGTGGAGTTCTTTACGGATTGGATAAGGCCAAAATAGAAATAAGAAGGCAAGATGAAGCGATTTTGGTCGAGGGGTATACGGATGTCATTATGAGCCACCAGGCCGGCGTGAAAAATGTCATTTCAACTTCCGGTACCGCTTTGACCGAAAAACAATTAAAAATTTTATCCCGTTATACTCGGAATCTTTTAATTGCTTTTGACATGGATAGTGCCGGAGCTTCGGCCACCAAAAAAGGAATTGAGATGGCTCGTAAAACGAATTTTAATGTCAAGATCATCCTTCTGCCGGAAGAAAAGGATCCCGCCGATTTAATTTTAAAAGATAAAAAAGAATGGAAAGATGCGATTCAACAAGCGGAAGAAGTGATGAAATTTTATTTTAATGATTCTTTTTCGGGCAGAGATCCGGAAGATCCAATGGATAAAAAGAAGATAGCCGGAGAGCTTTTGCCACTTATAAAGAGAATTCCCAACAGAATTGAAAGAGCACATTGGATTAAAGAGCTTGCCGAGAAGATGGATGTCGATGAGGAAGTGATAGCCGAAGAGATTAAGGAGATAAAGATGGAAAAAGACGATAAAAAGAAAAAAAGAGGAGAAAAGACGGCAAAGCGCAACGATAATAAAAAAAGAAAAACCAGAAAAACCATCTTGGAAGAAAGGATAATTTCCCTTATAGCCAAAAATCCGGAAAAAAAAGATCTGACCGGGAACAAATCAATTTTTTCGAAAAGAACAATTGAATTGATAGAGGCAATAAATAATAATGTCGAAGACGAAAAAATAAAAAAGCGTCTGGACTATTTTGCTCTGAAACCGGAAAGGGGAATCGGTGATCCGGAGAAAGAGATTGAAAGGTGCTTAAAAGAAATAAAAAGGGAAAAAATTAAGAATGATCTTCTTGAAACCCATAAAAGAATTAAAAAAGCTGAAAATAAAGGTGATAAAAAAGAATTATCAAAATTAACCGAAAAAGCTTACAAACTTTCTAAAAAGCTTCAAGAACACAATCATGGCTAAGCAAAAAACAAAAAAAGAGGAAAAAACAGAAAAGAAAAAGAAAACGAATAAAAAGACGAATAAGAAGACGAATAAAGCGAAAGGGAAAACTGAAAAAAAGGATAAAAAAAAGAAAAAGAACAAGAAAAAGACTCCCAAAAAAATGAGAGAACTGATGCGCATGGGAAGAAATCGTGGAAGAACACTTTATCACTCCGATATATTTGAATTTTATCCGGAAGCGGAAAAAGATGCCGATAAGCTGGAAAAGATAGTTAAAAGATTGGAAAAAAGCAATATCGAAGTCAAGGAAGAAAGAAGTCTTCTGGATCCGGTCGAGGATGGAATGATGGATGAAGTCGGTCCGACCAAGATAGACTCGATACAAACCTATTTGAAAGAAATATCCAAAGAACCCTTGCTTAGTGCCGAAGAAGAGGTTGAGTTGGCCAAAAGGATTGAGAAGGATGATATGGAAGCTAAAAAAAGGATGATAAGAGCAAATTTGCGTTTGGTGGTTTCGATCGCTAAAAAATATATCGGCAGGTCACCGAAATTGAGCTTTTTGGACCTTATTCAGGAAGGCAATCTCGGCCTTTTCAGGGCTGTTGAGAAGTTTGATTGGCGGAGAGGGTATAAGTTTTCGACTTACGCCACTTGGTGGATCAGACAATCGATAAACAGAGCTCTGGCCGATCAGTCCAGGACGGTTCGCATCCCGGTTCATATGGTTGAGAAGATTTCAAAATATACCAAAGTCAGAAAAGACCTTTTTCAATCTTTGGGAAGAGAACCGTCTGCGGAGGAAGTGGCTGCAGAAATGGGGTTGGAGGTTGAAAAGGTTCGCCATATAATTAAAATTTATCAAACCGCAACTTCTTTGGAGGCGCCCGTAGGGGATGACGAGGACAACTCTACTCTGGCTGACTTCATTGAAGACGAGGAGACCACTCCTCCTTCGGTTGACGCCGGAAGGGAGCTCCTTAAAGAAAGGCTCGATGAGGTGATGGGCGATTTGGACGAAAGGGAGAAAAAGATTTTATCGATGAGATTCGGGCTGGATGACGGAATAACCCATACCTTGGAAGAGGTCGGTCAAGTATTCGATGTTACCAGGGAAAGGATAAGACAGATTCAAGCTAAAGCTTTGGAAAAAATAAGAAAGGCGGAAGACATTAAAAAACTTAAAGGATATTGATTAGGTTTCCGGTTGCCGTTTTTGACTTGATCCGGCTTTGTGCTACAATAATAACGTTAAAATTGAATATTCCGCGGTAGTTCAGTGGTAGAACGCCTCGCTGTTAACGAGGATGTCGCAGGTTCGAGTCCTGCCCGCGGAGCCGTAAACCACGTGGGGTTTACGGTCGTGAATCCTACGTGGTTCACGGCCACGCCTTACGCTATTAGAGCTAAATCTTTGTTGATTTAGCTCTTTTTTATTTATAATAATAGTAAGAATATAATAATTTTAATTTGTATTTTTTAGATAATGTTTTATGTCTACATTCTTCAAAGTCGCAAAGATGGGCAGTTTTATATCGGTTTTACAAAAAATTTAAAAAAGAGAATTAAAGACCATAATACCGGGGGTACAAAAAGCACTAAATCAAGGAAGCCTTTAAAGTTAATATATTACGAAGCACATAGATCTGAAAAAGACGCTCGGAGAAGAGAAAAATACTTCAAAACAAATAAAGGCAAAAGCACTTTAAAGCAGATGATAAGAAACACGCTTAATTAACTGGCTATTTCAGCCGGGTTTTTGTTTGTGGTATAGTTAGATAAAGGTTGAATTAAATAAAAACAAACAAGCTTATGACCAAAAAGTTACTTATCACAGCTCTAATTATTCCCCTGCTCTTTGCCGGAGTGGTTTTTTCTCAAAGCAATGACCTGCCGGAGCCCGGCATGCTTCCTGATCATCCTCTTTATTTTCTAAAGAGTGGTGCCGAATCGGTAGGGACATTTTTTACATTTGGTGAAGACAATAAAGCGGAAAGATTTTTAAATCTTTCGGAAAGAAGAATCTCTGAGGCGAAAGCTTTAGTGGAAAAGGGAAGAGGAGAGATGTCCGAAAAGGTGATGGAGAGATACGAAAACCAATTGAATAGCGCAATTCAAAGAGCAGAAAGAGCAAAAGAAAGAGGAATGGATATGGATGAGCTTTTAGAAAGAATATCGGAAAGAACGCTCAAGCATCAAGAAGTTTTAGCCGATGTGTATGAAAGGGTCCCCGAAGAAGCGAGAGAAGGGATAGAAAGAGCAATGGAAAATAGCATGAGAGGACACGAACAAGCTCTGGAAGTCGTATCTCAGGAGAGAAGGGAGGAAGTAATGGAAAGAGTGGAAAGTAAGAGAGAAGAAGCCAGGCAAAGAATGAATGAAGCAAGAGAAAGAGGGGTGCCCGTTCCCGATATTCGGGCTCGCGAGAGTGATGATGAAGAAGCTGAAGAAGATACTGCTCCCGTAACACCGGAAGAAGTGGACACCCCCGAAGCTCCCGCAGAAAGACCTTAATGAAATAAACCAAAACAAAAGTCCCGAGAGCCTTGTTAGTCCGTAGCTTATAGCGACAGGATGGTTCCTCGGGTTTTGCTTTAGATGTAGGAGGTTGACAATCCCCGCTTTCTCTATGATAAAGTGTAAACAGAAAGGTCGGTGTGAAAACCAACTACTTAATTTATGCGAAGGTTAAAAACATTGGGCCTTATATTCGCTTTTGCCTTTGGAATGACATTTGCTTTTGTTGGTGGAGTTTATGCCGAAGGAGATTTTCCCGCTAATCCACGGGCGGAAGAGCCGCTTGAAGAGCGTGAAAGGGGTGTAATCATTGATGAATCGGGCGGATGGATGAAGATTATGGAGTCCGGTGGCTGGATGAAGGTTGCGGAGAACAATCCACTCATAGAAAATGGAGAAGAACTGGATTTTATTCTGTTTACGGAAGAGTTTCTCGATAATCCAACTGAAGAGACGCCTGGTCTCAACTTGAGAAAAAAGCTGAAATAAATTCTTGACGGAGATAATTTTGGTTTGAGAATATATTGTTCTAAAGACTGCAAAATTGAATAAAACACCCCCGAATTTCGGGGGTGTTTTAATGATCGCAAAGACAATTATTTCAGCCGGGTTTTTGTTTGTGATATAATCACTTTACAATAGCTTTTTTTAGTTATTTTTTTATGATTATGGGAAAAATAGAAAAAATTAAAAAAGGAAAACGTTGTGTCACACAACCCTTTGTATTGGCCGGAGTCATAGTGGAAGAAGATGAACGATTTTTACTCGTTCAAGAAGAAGGTAAATGGAATTTGCCGATGGGATGGGTTGAATTGGGTGAGGATTTGTTGTCGGCAGCCGAAAGAGAGGGCCGGGAAGAAACGGGCTTTAAAGTAAAGGTAAAAGATTTTCTGGGAGTTTATACGGCTGTAAAGAGAAGATCGGGAAAAGTTTTGCACATGGTTAAATTTGTTTTTATAGCTGAAAGAAAAGGAAAAAGCGAGAAGAAAAGTGAAGGTCTGAAGAAAAAGAAATTTACTTTTGATGAAGTAAAAGAGTTGAGAGAGAAAGACTTATTATGGCATGCGGAGGTAGTTGATCAGCTACAAGATTACAAGAAAGGAAAGCGAATTCCTTTGGAGAGAATTTCTTATTTTTTAGAAATTTGAACTAATTTTTAAATATAATTTGGAAAAGTCGGTAATTAATTCACAGAATATTATTAATTTGGATCATTGCCGGTACAAGCGCAAGAGTTGTTAAGAAGTTTATTTTTAGAAAATTGTTCAAGATGATTCTATATGATAGGATTAAAAAAAGGTCGTTATTGTTAATTGAATAAATAAAATTTTATGAATAAAAAGGTAATTATCCCACTGGTTGTT
>PUNQ01000067.1 GCA_003551845.1 Candidatus Nealsoniibacteriota bacterium | reverse complement strand
AAGATGGGAGAAATTAAAAGCGTGAGAAATGAAACCGATTCGTCGGTAACCTCCGCCGAGTCAAACGTTTCTTCGGCAAGATCGGCCAGAAATGAAATAAGAGACAGAGTGGAGGCGGCAAAAAGGGGAGGTAGAGAAGAAGAGATCGAAGCGATGGAAGCGTCCATAAGAGGACTTAATTATGAATTGAGATTAATTGAAAGGGAAATCGGAAAATCCGTGCTTCATGCTCCCCGAAGCGGAAAAGTGTCAAAAATACATCAACGAGAGGCGGAAGAGATTTCACCCGGTTCACCGGTGATAACTTTGATTTCCGATGATGAATTTTATGTTGAAGTTGATATATACGAAGGAGATATTCCGTCGGTAAATATAGGTGACCCGGTAATTATAGAGTTGGTTCCTTTTCCCGGAGAGTTTACCGGAGAAGTAACTCATATAAATGAAAGCGGACAGGTAATAGACGGAATTGTTTCTTTCAACACCGAGATAAGTATTGAAGACCCCCCCGAAAGATTGATGAATGAAATGACTGCCGATACGACCATAGAAACGAGTAGAAAAAAAGCGATTTCTTTGCCCAGGGAAGCGATAAGAAGGGACGGGGCCCGAAGATATGTCAAGATTTGGGAAGATCAAAAAGAAAGAGAAGTGGACGTGGAAGTGGGAATATCCGATGCTTACGGATATGTTGAAATAATATCCGGACTTTCCGAAGGCGACCGCGTAATAATCGACTAACCCCACCCCCGTTTTCACGCACCAGGTGCGTGCAAATAGGAGTAGGAGTAGGAGTAATTAGTGCAAGAAACGAATTAATTGAAAAGTTTCAATGTCCTCAAAACCGCAAATAAAACTTGATAAAGTTAAAAAAACTTACCGAATCGGCAAGATCGACCTTGAAGTTTTAAAAGGAATCGATCTTGAAGTTGAAGCCGGTGAATTCATTGTTCTTTTGGGTCCCAGCGGATCGGGCAAATCAACCCTGCTCAACGTGATGAGTTGTCTTGATGTACCCACGGAAGGACACGTCTACTTGGACGGACAAGACGTTTCACTACTCAACGAGGATCAGCTTGCCGGAGTGAGAGGCAGAAAGATCGGTTTTGTTTTTCAGCAATTCAATCTTTTGCATCACCTCAGTGCCCTTGAGAATGTCACTTTACCGGCCGTTTTTCAGGGCCGAAGTGAATCTCAAAGAAAAAAGAGAGCTGCCGATTTGCTCGAATCGGTCGGTCTCGGAGAAAGAATGGATCATACGCCTCCCGAGCTTTCCGGTGGAGAAAAGCAAAGAGTTGCAATAGCCAGAAGTTTAATAAATGATCCGGAGATAATCGTCGCCGATGAACCGACTGGAGAAGTGGATACCGATACCGGTAAAAAGATAATGGGTATTTTGACCGACCTCCATGAAGAAGGGAGAACCATAATAATCGTAACTCATGATCTGGAGCTCGTCGATTACGCCCAAAGAGTCATAAGAATAAGAGACGGAGTTTTATCCGAAAAATGATTGAATACGATGATTAAAGAATACTTTAAAATAGCGGTCAGAAACATAAGAAAAAGAGCCCTTCGCAGTTGGCTCACTATTTTGGGCATCGTTATCGGTGCTTTTTTGGTCGTTTCTTTAATCTCACTTTCCGAAGGATTGAATAAAGCCGTAATGGGAGAGCTTCAAGCCGTCGGAACCAATATAGTGATGGTCGTTCCCGGAGAAGGAATGGATATTACCGCCATGTTCGGTGGTCTGGAGCTGAAAAATCAAGAAATGGAAGCGATCAGGAGGGCCCGCGGAGTCGATGTCGCTTTGGAAATGCCCTGGCAGATGAAAAATGTTCGCTGGCGACAAACCTCGGAGTCGGTCCTTCTTTGGGCCTTGGATCTTCAGACCGGAACGGATGTGGCCCGTACCGATATGGGATGGGATGTTCGTGAGGGAAGCTTCGCCAGGGCGGGCAGAAGAGAGGTGATAGTTGGAAATCTGGTTCCTCAAAATATCTTTCCCGGTATAGAGCCGGGTGACGAAATAACCGTCTCCGGAAGAAAATTTACCGTCTCCGGCGTATTGAGGTCTCTGGGAAACAGGGAGGATGACAGCTCAATTATTTTTGATTTGCCCGACTACAGGGCGGTGACCGGAACGGTTGAAGGAACCCCGGTTGCCATAGTTAGAATTCAAGACGGTTATGATATCGATTTGGCCATCTCCAATATAGAAAGATCCCTTGAAGAAGTGATGGTCAGAAGAAGGGGGGATGACTCTCCTTCCTTCACCGTTTTATCCAGCGAAGCGATGATTGAGATGGTTGAAAATATCTTGGGTGTTATTCAGGCCGGAATAGTAGCTTTTGCCGGTATCGCCATACTCGTCGGAGCGATCGGAATAATGAATACGATGTTTACCTCCGTAAGGGAAAGAACCAAAGAAATAGGAGTTTTAAAAGCGGTCGGAGCAAAAAGAAAACATATCAGCGCCCTCTTTTTGGTCGAATCGGGAATGATCGGTCTTTTGGGAGGGCTGATGGGAATAATAACCGGTTTGGGAGCCGCCCGCTTGGGTCAGTTCGTTTTGGATCAAAATCCCAACATTTTGGTCTCCATAGAAGCTCAAGCTCCCTTTTATTTAATATTTTATACTTTACTTTTTTCTTTTCTTTTGGGCTGCCTTTCCGGTCTTTTGCCGGCCAGAAGAGCCGCCCGCCTCGATCCGGTCGAGGCTTTAATGTATGAATAATTCGTTTTATGATCGACGACTATTTCAAGATAGCTCTCAAAAACCTTAAAAACAGAGCCCTTCGTAGTTGGCTTACCGTTTTGGGCGTCGTTTTGGGTGTCTTTTTAATTACCTCCCTTTTAACTTTTTCCGAAGCGATTCCGCGAGCGGTCCAAGAGATGCTTCGTCAAATAGGCGGGGATGTGATAATGGTGATGCCCGGAGAAGGAATTGATATCAGTACCTATATCGGGTTTGCCAGTGGACTCGAGCTTGGAAATGAAGAATTGGAAGCGGTAAAAAGAGCCCGCGGAGTCGATATAGTTTTGGAGATGCCCTTCCAAGCCGAAAATGTCAGATGGAGGGATCAGGTCGAAACGGTTTTGGTTTGGGGTCTTGATTTTGAATCCGGGTTGGAGATGATTCGTGACGATATGGGTTGGCGGATTTCCGAGGGTCGTTATCCGCGACCGGGCAGAAGAGAGGTTATTTTAGGGCAACTCATCCCCCGCAATTTTTTTCCGGGAATTCAACCGGGTGACGAAATAACCGTCTCCGGAAGAAAATTTACCGTTTCCGGAATTATGCAATCTTTGGGACACAGAGAAAACGACAGCACCATACTATTTGATATTGACGACTATAGAAGCGTTACCGGAACCAGGGAAGGAACTCCGGTGATCATGGCTCGTGTCGAACAGGGCCATGATTTGAATGTCGTCATTTCCAATATAGAAAGATCTCTGGAAGACACTATTGCCAGAAGAAGGGGAGAGGATTCTCCCTCTTTTACCGTTTTGTCCAGCGATGCAATGCTTGAATTGGTTGACACCGTTTTGGGTGCAATACAGTCGGTCATAATCGCTCTTTCGCTGGTCTCCGTTTTGGTCGGATCAATCGGGATAATGAACACCACCTTCACTTCCGTAAATCAAAGAGTAAAGGAGATAGGAGTCTTGAAAGCCGTCGGGGCCAAAAAAAGAGATATTTTAGCCATGTTTCTGATTGAATCGGGAATAATCGGTCTGGTCGGAGGACTTATCGGTATCGCGTCGGGGATATCCTTCGCCTACTTTATGGCCTACCTGGTTAATCAAAACCCGGAGATGATTGTTGAAGTTCAAGTTCAAGCCTCTCCTTATTTGGCTATTTTTGCCGTTTTGGGCTCTTTGTTTTTGGGCGTCGTTTCCGGATATCTTCCGGCAAAAAAGGCGGCCGACCTTAACCCGGTTGACGCTTTGATGTATGAATAAAATATTTTCCGGGAGTGTATAAATTAGTAATGCATTGGCCTTCAGGCGAAAAATAAAAAGCGACCTTCAGACAAAAAATAAAACGGACTTTAACGGTCCGAATTTTTTATACCTCTTATTAATTTTAATCGAGCTTCTTTCTTCTTTTTTTACCGGTGGTAAAAGAAGCTTTTGAGCTTATTCTCTTTGTTTTTCGGGTTAATTTTCTTTTTCCGGTTCCGTATATTATCTTTAAAAACATTCCGGCGTGAGTTAAAACTCCTTTAAATAAACCGATTTTTTCAGTTTTTTTGTATTGGCTTAAACCGGGCAAAACTTCAGTTTTTACCACTCCTTTCTTTTTCGCTTTGCTGTATATCAGATAGTCTATCTCGTATCCGTCGCTGTTTTTGTCTTTTTTCACTTCATCCCAAACCGTTTTGGTCAACAGTCGAACTCCGGTAATCAGTTTATCGAAGTCTTTGCTTATTTGGTTGGCTTCTCCTCGGTCCATGACGCCGTTTATCAAAACGGCTCCGGAAGTTTTTTGGTAAGCTTTTAAAAGCAAGTCGATGTGCTCATTTTTGAAATTTTTGAGATCGGCATCGATTATTAAAAAAGTATCTTTCTTTACCTTCTCTATTCCCGTACGTAAAGCTGTTCCTTTCCCTTTATTTTCCGAGTGCCTCAAAACGATATCCGCCCCGGCGCTTTCAGCCTCATTGTAAGTATCGTCTTTTGATCCGTCGTCAACCACTATTATCTTTTTTACGGATGGAGAGCTTTTTAAAATCTCTATTATATTTTTAACTCTCCCTTCTTCATTGTAGGCGGGGATTACCGCCTCTAAATTTTTCATACGCGTTTATTATATCAAGAAATTAATCTGATTTCTACATCAATCTTATTTTGTGTTATGTAACGGATGAGTTAAAAACAAAACCGATCCCCGGTAAAGATCGGTCTTGAGTTTCAGCTTAAAACTTCAATAAGTTATAAAGTCTCTCTGTAAAACAGCCACAATCCTTCTTCCGCTATCATTATCTCCAAAAAGGCGTCGTCTTTTGAGAAGGTGACCTGGCTCCCTTCGGGAGTGGTTGTCGTACTTGACTCTGTCCATCCTTCCTCTTGAAGCCTGTCGGTGAAAAAATTCTCCAATTCTTCCAATGAGGCTTCCTCCGTAAATTCGTAGACTGCCTGGTATTCATTTCCTTCTCGGCCACGCATCATCTCAACCATTTTTATCTCCGGGAGCGGAATTCCTTGAAAGTCATCCACTATTTCTCCTTCTCTGCCCGGATCTTCCGTCTGGAAAACATATTCCGCATCATCGTCTTCAAAAGAAAAGGTTCCCTCATCAATATCTATATCAAAATCGATATCTTCTCCTACAAATCTTTCCACCACACTGATAAAACCCTCTTCTTGCATGTCTCCGATCAGTCCTCTTCCCACCCACACAAGAATACCGGCTCCGACAAGAAAGATGACCATTATTATTACTATTATGGCCAATATTATTTTAATTGCTTTGCTCATATGCTGTTTATTATCTATTTTTAAGTTCAGTTCGGTTCCGACCTTTACTTAACTTTACCACTTTTGCCAAAAAAATAAAAAACCATCCCATTTCTACGCATTGAGCGCGTAAAAATAGGAGCGGGGAACACTTTTTCTTAGAGCGGAAACACTTTACCGCATCCTTGCAAAAATTAAATTTTTAACCAGTTTTTTAAGTTATGAAGATTAATTTTGACATATTCAACTTTTAATTTATAATAAAATAGCGCTTTAAAAATCTAAAAGAGGGGTTGAATAAAGTGAAATGCGGAATTTTTCGTAAAGTTGAGATAGAAGACGGTTTAGCGGTTGATAAGAATCTTTCAACATACTACTTTTTACTTTCCCGGCTGGATGGGCGCAAAAAAGAACTGGTTTTGGAAGTGATTCTTTCTAAAGGGGATGATCCCGATCGTTATCATGAAGATAATCTGCATGTAGAATTCGGCAAAAATATTTTACCCTTTTCGCTTCTCGAAGAGATAGAGATAGCCCGGAGCCTGTATGGCTTAATTAAGAGCCTTGCTCATGATTCCAAGCAAAAAGAAGTTATTTTAAGGGCACTGAAAGAGGTTGTTCCTGATGAAGAGTTGCATGATAACAAGTTGAGTTGTAGAGCCGATATAGCTTTGAATTGTGACAACAATGATAAGGAAATAAACTTCATACTTGACCAAATTGTTGATCAATTTGAGGATTTGCTTACTCTTCAAATAGGAATAGATTCAATAAAAACAAACCGCATTTATTTCTCCATTCAACACAAAGCACAACCTTTTCCGCTTTTTGAAAAGACATTGCCGGAAAAAAAGACTCGTGATTTTATAAGGATTAAGGAGAATTAGATTTTAAAAACCGGGCCCGTAATATGCCCGGTCTTATCTTATTTTACCCCCATTTGCACGCACCAGGTGCGTGCAAATAGGCTTATTCAAGAACAATGTTTTTAATTTTAGCTAATTTTCTTTGATATTCCTTTCTTGCCATTACGAACTCTTCGTATTTTTTTGGTGAAAGATCAATCAAGTTTTTAAACTCACATATTGAATGTCCATTATCGGTTTGAATATATTCGTGATATGACGAATATTTCCAATCTTTTGGATCTTCAATTAATCCGACGGTAACCGGGTTTAAATGTATATACCTGGTTAAATGAAGCAATTGACTATCCGATTCTACCGGTACATTTTTAAATCTATTTTGCCATAAACGACCTTTTCGATTGTTTTTATTATTAAAGTAATGACTATAGGAATTAGAAATATTTCTCATAAAATAAGAAATTCCACCATCCTTCAATTGTTTTAAAACAAAGTGAAAATGAGTGGGCATAATGCAGTAGGCTATTATTTGAACCAGCCTATCTTCTTCATTTATTTTTTCTGACAATGTTTTTTCAAAACCCTTATTTTCAACTGAAGCAGATGATATAAATTTTGAAAATTTTGGCAATTTACTATTTTTAAAAGAAAAAAACAATAACATCAAAAGCATACGCTCGTAGTCATCAGTGGAATTAAAAATTTCATATTTTGCAATGCTTCTATTTACAATATGGTGAACATATCCGGTTTTTAAAGGATGTTTTCTTTTCATATTTTTATTGTTATTGTTAATTTAACCTATTTGCACGCACCAGGTGCGTGCAAATTCGGGGGAAAGGGGTTATTTTAGCCGGTCTTTTGGCGGTTCG
Source organism: Candidatus Nealsoniibacteriota bacterium (assembly GCA_003551845.1). Classification (GTDB taxonomy): domain Bacteria; phylum Patescibacteriota; class Minisyncoccia; order Minisyncoccales; family PWPS01; genus PWPS01. The sequence continues at coordinate 3,379 of PUNQ01000067.1, read as the reverse complement.
TTAGCAGAAAGCCAAGTTGCCCCCAAAGTCAATTCTTCTCCCGTTTGCTCGTTTCTTATCAGGCGAATTTTTAATTTTCCTTTTGTATCTTCGGGTATTTCGGGTCGGAAGCTTATTTTTGACCAATCTTCATCTTTGAAGTGCTTGTAATTTTGAGAAAGCCATTCGGTCTTCTTTTCCTCTTCATCGGTAAGATAAGTCAATCCCAATTTGATACCCCCGGTTCCTTTGTATCTGACTTCCGCATGATACTTTCCTTTTTCCAATAAAATATCACCTTGTTTTAAATCTCTGTAGCTTGAATAGGGTTCGTGAGAAAATGATTTGACACCGTCCAAAAGTGGATTATCTTTCAATTCCAATCCTCCTCTATTGCCCCAGCTCCAATTTTCAGGGGAATCCTTCTTCCATCCTTTTCCGAAATATGGATTATCCAGTAAATTTTTACTCTTTTCCAATTTGAATTCTATTTTTTTATCTTCCTCCAACTCAAAGCTATTGCGGTAAAGGTTATGGCCTTGAAGATGGGCGGTAAACCGGTAGTCGCCTTTATTTAACTTTTTTTCCGCTCTGCCGGTTGCATCCGTTTTCTTTTTTTCACCGACTCGATTTTCTGAATTTTCATCTTCATATATTTTTAGTTCGACTCCTTTCAATCCATTTTTTTCTCTGAAAGTTATTGAAAATTTTTCTCTTTCCTCCTCCTCTTCCTCCTCTTCCTCCTCCTCTTCCTCCTCCTTTTCTTCTTCTTTCTCTCCATCTTCATCTTCCTCTTGCATGCTCAGGCAAACTCCGTTTTCTATTAACAGATTGACGGTTTGTGGGCCAACGCCCTCTATTTTCTTTAATTTTTCCAGATAACTTAGCTCCTTTTCTTCAGTAAAACTTATTAAGTTTTCAGCCGTAATCGATCCTATTCCACTTATTTCCGTCAAATCTTCTTTACTTGCGGACATCAAATCGAGCTGATCTTCAAATATGCACCGGTCTCTCTGTTTTTTTATCGATACCATTTGCTTTTCATGATCTTCCTTTAAGCTGTCAATCCGGTTTTCGGCACTTCTCCACATTCCCTTTACCCGGCGGTGATCGCTTTCGAGCTTCGAGATTTCTTTTTCCAATTCATCTACTTTTTCTTCATCTTCAGCTCTCTTTTTATCCTTATCGCTTTTTTTATCAACCTCTTCTTTTCCGTCCGTTTTTATCGTTGCCAGGCCTTGATCTTTTATTTTTTCTATGGTGGCCGATCCTATTCCACTCACCTCATCAAGCTCATTCAATTCCAAAAAGGGCCTGTTTTCAATTATTCTATCGGCATAGACGGGCCCTATTCCGACAATTTTTTGAAGCTCTTCTTCGGAGGCTGAATTGACGCATATCTCTTCAAATGCATCTCCTTTCACTTCGGAGTCTTCATACTGCTTCTTTTCTTCGATAATCTTTTTTTCGCCTTCCGTTATCTTTTCAATCTCCCTGATCATCTCGATAGCTTTTATCAAATCTTTTTTACTCAGTATTTTTTCTTCATCGGATTCGATTATTTCTTCTTCAGAAAGGTCATTTCCTTTAGTCTCTTCAGCTTGATTTTCGGATGAAGACTCGTTCAAAATATCTTCCGCCTTATTACATACAAAATCATTTATTCGTTTTGACATAACTTCTCCTATTCCGGAAATATCCATCAAGTCATCTTTTGTTTTTATTTCTCCGTAAGAAATTATATTTTCTGCCGTAACCGGTCCGACATTGGGAATTTTTTCCAAATCTTCGGCTTTTAATCGGTTTATCTCTTCCAAACAGCTTTTTTCTGTAAAATGATTTGCTTCTTCGTCCGTTTTATCTTCGGAAGTAGTTTCCCATTCTTCAAAATCGGAAAGGGAAGCGGAATGTTCCCTTGACCCTAAATTGAAAGAAGCTTCTTGAGAATCGGACAAAAGCCCGTCGAACGTATTTCCTCCGATAAAAAAAAGAGCTCCCAAAAATAGGAGACAAATTATGAAAAAGATTATCTTTTTCTGCATAGTTTTTTTGATTGTCTTTTTTCACTATACCAAATCCGGCCACATATTTTCAAATTTGAAGTTAAAAAGAGTGCTTTAGAGCAGTTAATTCCTTAGAAGGAAAATTAAAAACGGCTTTAATTGTTGTCGTTTTTAACATATAATTCAAGTGCGGATTATTAAATAAATTTCAAAATAATGAAAAATACCCTACTTTTACTTTGCGAAGGCTCTTCCATTGACAAAGAGACCGGTCAGTGGAGCATATTCAATCACATAGAAAATTTTAGCGTGGAAACTCAAAAGAAAGAAAACTTTTCGGTCAGGGGAAAGTTCAGCTTGGTAAGTTTTTGGACCAAGGAAACAGAAGATGAAACCGGAAAGCTGAATATAAAATACGAATTCGTCGCTCCCGACGGAGAAGTATTGATGGACAGCTCCGATTTGACCTTGGATATAGGAAAAGGCAGCATGATCAAGCATCGTCTTAAAATGCGTCAGATAACTTTTAAAAATGAAGGAAAGTATCATTTCAGAGCACTTAAGAAAAAAGAGGACGATTATCAGCAAGTGGCCAAGATTCCGGTCAAGCTGACCGTCAAATAAAATAAATCAAATAACCCTTGCCATAATCGGTTTTTGATTTTATAATCTTGCAAGGAGGTGACCGCTACCATGAAATTGGTGCTTTTTCTTTGTTTTTTTCTCATCTTTTCACCTTTTGCTCATGGGCAGGTCAATGAACTTTTAAATTTTAATCCGGATTACGAAACTATTGATTTTGCCGTTGAGGGAACCGTCCGAATGAGCATCTTTTTGATCAACCCCACCCTTGAGTTTTACGGCAGGGCGGATCAAAGTGAAGATTTTACCGACCCGCTGATTCCACCGATATCGGTTACCGAAGCCGGCCTTTCCGTCTTGAGCTTGCCGATAAGCATAGGACCGGCCCAATATTTGGCCGAAGATATTACCCAAATGGCTACCGGAGTTTCTCAGTCAACCGACATGCTGCTTAATAATTATCGGGTTACCGTTTACGGCAATCATCTTTATTTCGTATATGGAGAAATTGTTGATTATACATTGACCGATATGGAGATTATCAATCTGATAGAAGATGAAGAGATTATTGATCTTATCTCGGAAAAAGGACTCAGTGAGGGGATAGTTTACGGAGGAAGAATGAGCTTCGAAGACGAATTGGTAAAAAAGATTATGGTTTATTCTGACCGCTGGTGGGCCGAACTTAATTTGAAATGGGAACTCATTCAAGGAGAATATTTCTTTCCGGAAAAAATTATCGGAGAAGGTCATTATGAAAGACCAATCAGTATAGAGCTTATCTTTTCCGATTATGTCATAAGGTAGGGCGCTTT
>PUNQ01000027.1 GCA_003551845.1 Candidatus Nealsoniibacteriota bacterium | reverse complement strand
TTTCGGGAGGTTTTGACAAATATATTTATTTAAAACTCTATGTCAGCCTCCCGAACAAACCTTCGATAAGAAGGATAAAGTAAAATCTAATAATTGTTCGGTAGGCCGTTTTCATATTAATGCATTATAATCAGATTATTTTTTTTGTCAAGAGGTGTTATTTTACCAGCTTTATCAGCTAATCCTTTTAATCATCGCCTTCAAGTTCAAACCTTATTCCTACGACTCCCCACTTCCTCTCTTTTTCTTTATCGTTAATTTTGTAGATATCTCTGATAATATCTTCTTTTTCACCTTCATTGTAACCGAAGTGAGTGGCGGGCAGATCGCTGACTAAATCTCCGAATGTCTTGTAGATGAAAAGCCCCGTAACCTTGACGGTTATTCTTTCTCTCAAATTGGGAAATTTCATAAATTCAATTTCATCACCGAGCTTCAAGTCCCCGAATTCTTCGTCCGCAATTTGCAATTCAACTATCTTTTTTCCTTTTTCAACTTTTTCAAAATCCTTTTTTTGTAACTTTATTTTAAATTCCATAACCGTTTAAATTTAGTTTACTGTTAAAAGTAGATAAATAAGTTTAATCAGTATAACATACACCTAAACAAATTAAAATAAAATAACCGTATTAATGAGGTTTTCCGACCGGCATAATGTATAACGGCTTCTCATTCTCGGGAAGCTTTAATATTTTCTTTATCTTCTTTTCATTGAAAGCACCTATCGCCACCGTCCCCAAATTCAAGCTTTGAGCTTGTAAATACAAATTTTGAGAAACATGTCCCGCTTCCATGTGAACATATCTTCTCCCTCTTTCGCCATAGTGGTTCATTGTTCTTTCATATAAGGCGGAAATAACCAAATTAATGGCTGCTTCTTCTACCTGGCTTTGGCCCAATGCCGCCATCTTCAAATCCGAATATGCATCACCTTCAAAGACCTTGACCAAGCTATTTTCATCCGGGAGATAATGATAGACACCCGGCTCCAATTCTTTTGCATCTTTTACGACCAAATAGAGTTCAAGAGGATATGTGGCTCCGGCGGAAGGAGCGCTTCTTTTTCCGGTGTCCTTCTCGGTAATTCCCTGTCCGGACCACAATAACTGAGAGATTTTTTCCAATGACAAGCTCTCATCTTTATAGCTTCTCACGCTTCTTCTTGACGATATCGCCTCTTCAATGGAAACATCTCCGATAGTTTTTATCTCCGGAAGTGATATCTTCTCTTCTTTCTCCTTCTCCAATCCGTTACTATTCGAAAATGATTCTCTCTCACCGCTTAAAAATAGAAAAGATAAAAACATAGTTGAAAAAATAATAAATACTAAAAAGATCTTTTTATCGAAAGTCATAATCCAAAAAATGGATTAAAAACTAAACGTCGACCTTTTTCAACCTGCCGATTCTTTCTTCCAGCGGAGGATGAGTGGCGAAGAGCTTATGGATCCACTTTTGACCCTCGTCTCCTCTGAACGGATTTATAATATATAAATGAGCTGTGGCATCACTGGCCACACTCATTGTTTGCGGATACTCCTTAATCTTTTTTAAAGCGTCAGCCAAGGCTTGAGGATGCCTGGTCATAAGTGCCGCTGAAGCATCGGCCAGATACTCTCTTCTTCTGGAAACCGCCAGTTTTATTATAGTAGCAATAAGCGGAGCCAGAACGGCAATCAAAATGGTTGCTATAAGAGTAATAATATTCCCCTCTCTTCTACCTCTGCCCAAAAGCGTCGATCGTAAAAATACTCTTGACAAAAAAGCTACCGTCGCAGCTAAAACCACGACAACCGTAGAAAGCAGAACATCTCTGTTTTTTATATGTGAAAGCTCGTGAGCAATTACCGCTTCGAGCTCATTTCTATCCATCATTTCCAAAAGACCCCGGGTTACGGCTATAACTCCGTTTTTCGGATTTCTTCCCGTAGCGAAAGCGTTCGGCTGGCCGTCCTCAACAATAAACAGATCAGGCATCGGCATCCCTTCGGACATAGTTAAATTTTCCACAATCCTGTAGAGTTCCGGGGCATCCGCTTTTTCTATCTTTTTCGCATTGGAAATTCTCAAGACCAGTTTATCGGAATAAAAATAAGAATAGAAACTGGAAAATATACTGATCAAGAGAGCTATCCATAAAAAAATATAACTTCCGGTATAAGTGGAAATAATCCAGCCTACCGCCACCACGAAAACGGCCATCAACGTTAAATAGATCCAAGTTTTAACTATATTGGACTCTTTTTCACTATAAAAAGTAGACATCTGTTTTTTTAGAAGCTGACTTCAACGTTTTCTCTCTCTCCCTCTTCCGCTCTGAAAAATTCCTTCTTCTGATAACCCAAAGGAGAAGCTATAAAATTATAGGGAATCGATTGAATCTTGATATTGTAAGCTTTTACGTTACGGTTATAGAATCGACGTGCGGACTGAATTTTGTCTTCCGTGTCTCTTATCTCTCTTTGTAGTTCCAAAAAGTTTTCCGAAGCCTTCAGATCGGGATAATCTTCGGAAACCGCAAAAAGAGATTTTAAAGCCCCTTTCAGTTGATTCTCCGCTTTTTCTATCTTTTCCGGATCACCTTCCTTGGTAGCGGTCAATGCTCTTTCTCTGGCCTTGGCAACCTCTTTGAATATCTCTTTTTCATGTGCGGCATATCCCTTGACCGTTTCAACCAAATTCGGAATTAAATCGTGCCTTCTTTTGAGCTGGACATCTATGTCCGCCCAAGCTTCTTTCACCCTGTTTTTCAGAACAATGAGTCGATTGTAAGTAAAAACAAAAAAGATAATAAATAACAATACCAAGGTAATTAAGATTGTTGTCGGGTTCATAATTTTGATCGATTAATTTTTAACTCTCCACTATTATAATACCTTAAAAGGGCCAATAAGTAAAAACCATAAAGAAAAACACTCAAATCGCCTTTTTGTCGCTTTCTCCGTATTTTTTAGAGCAATTCGGGCAAAACAAAGAAACTTGAAAAATATCCCCACCGAGCTCCAACCTTCTTAAAAGATACAGGGAGAGATCCTTTTCACAAGAAGAGCATTTCGTTTCCCTGCCGTATCCCAAATCTTCAGCCAATTCCGCTCCCGCTTGTGGGTTGGAGATCATCTTGAAGATATAAGCCTTTTCATCCCCGAGATGTCTTTTTACTCTCATCGCCGTTTCTCGAGGAGAGTCGGAGTAACCGACAATAAAGTCCTTGGCTTCGAGTTCCAACGCTTTTTCACGATGAAGCTTCGCTCCGGTCTGAGAAAAAACTATCAGTGGAACCTTATTCACTTCCTCGTTTTCTTCAATTTTTTCCAATAAATCAAAGGCGTTTAAATTATTAAGATTCGCATCGGCCAAAACCATCTCCGGCGGATCTTCCAGAATGGATCGAAGTGCTTCATTTCCGTCAGTAGTCGTCTTTACTTCAAAATCATTATCCGTAAAGCTTTTCCGGAAATTATTTATCATGTTTTGATTTTTTAGTGCGATGAGTATTGTTCTCATAATTTTTAATTTAACGGCTTAAACGAATATTAACCGTATCTCGTCTTTTTATAAATTTCACCGGCAATAAAGACCGAAGATGAAAGTGCACTTATGATTAAGATTTCTCCGATGGAAAGAGAATAAAAATGTAAAACGTCTCTCACCGGCGGGATCCAAATAACACCGAGTTGTAAAATCACACCGAGGAAAAATCCGATAATTATATATTTGTTTGAAAATAAACCTATTTCAAAAACTGATTTTTTAATCGATCTCAGGTTAATGGCATTGAAAAGTTGAGTAAAGGCGATAACGCTGAAAGCTCCCGTTCTGGCTTTTTCCAAAGAATACGAGTGAAATTGATTAAAAATAAACAGGGATATGCCGACCATCAAAACGGTCATGATGAAAAAATAAGGAATTATCTCTTTGGTCAATATGTTTTCCTCCTTTTTTCTGGGTGGTCGCTTCAATATGTTCTCGTGAGCCGGCTCCAAGGCGAGAGGAATTCCCATCACTCCGTCGGTAACCAAATTGACCCACAGTATCTGAGTCGGCAAAAGAGGTAAGGGATATCCTAAAACTATGGAAGTTAGTATGGTACCCATCTCTCCGAAATTGCTGGTAATCAGAGATGAGCTCGCTTTTCGAGTATTTTCAAAAACGGTTCTTCCTTCTTCAATCGCGTTGACAATGGAAGCGAAATTGTCGTCGGCCAATATTATTTCTCCGGCCTCTTTGGTCACATCGGTTCCCATGATGCCCATCGCTATTCCTATATCGGCCCGTTTTACCGCCGGAGCGTCATTTACTCCATCTCCGGTCATTGCGAGTATCGCCCCTTCCTCCTGCAGAGTTTCAGCGATTTTTAGCTTCATATGGGGAGTGAGTCGAGCGAAAACATTTACATTTTTCACCTTATCTCTGAATTCGACTTCCGAAATCCTTTCCAAATCACCCTGGTCCATAACCACCGGATAATCGTCGTCGATATTGGCTATCCCCACTCTTTTCGCAATCGCCGCCGCCGTTTTTTTATGATCACCGGTAACCATTACAATACGAACACCCGCCGAGGAAGCTCTTTCAACCGCCTCTTTGACCTCCGGTCTCGGAGGATCGATCATTCCCACCACTCCGGCCAAAACAAGGCCTTTTATCATATTTTTTGCAACTCTTTCTCTTCCATTTTCAACTGATCCGTAAGCTAAACCTATCGCTCTCATCGCCTCATCGGACATCTCTTCCACACGAGAAATCATCTCTTTTCTTTTTTCCTCACTCATCTCCACTTTCTCTCCGTTTTGGAGGACGTATTCACAGTTTTCGATTATTTTTTCGGGAGCACCCACTGTATAAATCTGCTTATCATCATTGATTTGCACCAAAGAAGCTCGCATTTTCATTTCCGAATTAAAAGGCATATCGTCCAATTTTTGCTCATCACGAGAAACTATCTCTTTTCTGAGACCCGCCTTTTCAGCCAAAACGACCAACCCCCCTTCTGTCGGATCTCCGACTACTTCATACTGATCAACCGAGTTTTCCTTGTGAGAAAGTTCCGCCCGGTTACAGATTTCGGCAATGTGTAAAAGCTTGTCCAGATCCGGATCTTCAAGTGGAGATATTATTTTATTGTCAATGTAAAACTCACCCTTGGGCACCCATCCTTCTCCGGTAACTTTTACTTCTTTGTCGGCTATGGCGATCTTTTTGACCGTCATCGTGTTTTGGGTAACCGTCCCCGTTTTATCCGTAAGGATATGATCGGCAACACCCAGAGTTTCGGTGGCGGGAAGTTTTCTTATTATTGCATTTCTGTTCGCCATTCTGGTTGCTCCCACGGCCAAAACTATAACCGCTATGGCCGGCAATCCTTCGGGAATACCGGACACCAAAGATGCAATGGCCGCAAATAAAGGCTCTTCAAAAGATTCAATTCCTTCGGCTATTGAAGACTGGTTTCTTATTACTGATGAAACAAAGATCAGGCCGGCCCCGGTAAAGGCAAAAACGGCCATCTGTTTTGCCAAAACGGATATCTTCTCTTCGAAATGACCTCCCGTTTTTTCTATTTCGCTCATATCTTTAGCTATCCCTCCGAAAATCGTTTCCTCTCCGGTTGCTACGACCAATCCTTTTGCCGTTCCTCCGGCAACAAAAGTTCCCATCCAAGCCATATTTTCCCTGTCTCCCAAATCAACTCTTCCCTCCAAACGCTCGATTTTTTTTCTTTTCGGTGTTGATTCACCCGTAAGAGCCGATTCTTTGGTTCTGAAATTTCTGACTTCTATCAATCTGACATCGGCGGGAATTTTATCTCCCTCTTCCAAAAACAGAACATCACCGGGAACTATTTTTTCCGCGGGAATCTTCATCAACTCCCCGGCCCTGAAAACCTTGGCCATCGGAACCATCATGTCCATCAAAGCGTCAACCGCTTTTTCCGCCTTATATTCTTGAAAAAATCCCAAAATTGAATTTATTAAAATGATCGCCAATATGACATAAACATCGATCCACTTGCCGAAAATAGCTGCTATTACGGCGGCGGCGACCAAAACGTAAACCAATCCGTTCTTAAACTGGCTTAAAAATATCAAAACCGGATGATTGGCTTCTTCTTGATTTATCTTATTGGGACCGTGCTTGGACAATCTTTTTTCCGCTTCGGCCCTCTCCAAGCCATCGGCGCAAGATGAAAATTGATCTATTACTTCTTTTACCGATCGATTGTAATTTTTCATATCTATTTTATCTTTTTTCCTCTTTTGTTTCTCCATTTCTTAATTTTCTCGTGATGGCCGGAAAGTAAAACTTCCGGAACTTTCCATTCTTCGCCCTCATCGGTTTTAAAAACTGCCGGTCTCGTGTATTGGGGATACTCCACCATGCCGTTTTTAACCATCCTCTCTTCCAAAAAGCCTTCATTATCTATTCCGATAACGCCGTCGATTAGCCGAGAAACGCTCTCTATCACCACCATAGCCGGTATTTCTCCTCCGATAAGTACGTAGTCTCCTATGGATACGGATTCGTCGGCCAAATCGGTTTTAACCCTTTCATCAACGCCCTCATACCTTCCACAGATCATTATCAGCTGATCCGTTTTGGAGTATTCCATCGCTTTTTTTTGAGAGTATTTTTTACCTCGAGGAGTAAAAAAAATAACTTTCGATTGCAGCTTCTTTTTCCTAATATTCTTAACCGCTCTGTAGATCGGCTCCAACTTCATAACCATTCCCCTTCCTCCTCCGTAAGGCTTGTCATCTACATCTCCCCACTTGTTTTGAGAGTAGTCACGCAAATCATGAACGTTTATTTCGATGAGATTCGCTTTTTGAGCCTTTCCAAGCAGGCTTTCCGAAAAATAAGATTCAAAAATTTCCGGAAATATGGTTATTATATCGAAGCGCATATTTATAAATATTTACTCAATCTTCTATAAGCTTAACTGATTTTTTAGAAAAAGTGAAGACGAATAAAGAGATGAGTCAATGAGCTCTATTTTCTTTATGGGTAAAAATACAAAAAGCGACACCATTAGCGAAACGGTGTCGCTTAAAAGCCTACAAAATGACTCAAATTAAAACTATATTTTGATGTCTTCGAGACCTTCCTTGTTGCTTTTTTTCTTTTTTCCTCCCGATCGTTCATCGGGTTCAACGATCTTCAAGTTGACTCTCGCCTTGTTCTTGAGACCGATGATTCTTACCAAGCTTCTTATAGCTCTGGCAGTGGAACCCTCTTTTCCGATTACTTGCCCCATGTCGTCGGGGTGAACGTGAAGAGAAAGAAGAACTCCCATTTCGTCAACTTTTCTTTCTACTTCTACGTCCTCGGGATTATCCACTATGTTCGTAACGATAAATTCAAGAAACTCTTTATCGCTTGCCGGTTCAAAATCCTTAGCCATAGTTTTAAATCAATTTTAATTCATTCATTCGTAGCCCGACCTTTATTACCAACTTTCATTAAGAAAGTCATTATCAGTAGCTACTGGTCTAATTTTATATTTTTTAAGCTCGGTGTCAAGGGTAGCTACTTTCAAAAGACAAATCCCTCTCAATTATCTTTTTTAACGATCAAAAAATCTCCCATGAATAAAGCATCTATACCCGTTCCCGCCATGCACTTATAGGCATCCGAAGGAGTGCAAACTATCGGCTCTCCACGAACATTGAAAGAGGTGTTTATTAAAACCGGAACGCCCGACAGCTTCTCAAATTCTTTAATCAATTCATAATAATCGGGGTTAAACTTTTTACGAAGCGCCTGTAATCTTCCACTTCCATCCACATGAACTACCGCCGGTATTTTTTTTCGCTTATCTTTTTTGACCGGATAAACCATCAACATATATTCCGCAGGCTCGGGAATGGGATCTTGAATTTCAAAAAAGTCAGCTACGTTTTCTTTGGGCAAAACGGGAGCGAAGGGCCTGAAAGGCTCCCTATGCTTGACTTTTTCATTCAGAATTTTTTTCATCTCAACTCGGGTGGGATCACAAAGGATACTTCTGAAACCCAGGGCCCTGGGCCCCCATTCCATTCTACCGTCGAACCACGCTATCACCTTTCCGTCATTAATTATTTTGGCTGCCCTTTCCAATTTCTCTTTTCGAGAACTAAATTCATAATAATCGATATCCTCCTCATCCAGAAACGATCTTATTTCCTCTTTTTCAAATCCGGGCCCCAGATCCGCATTGACAAATTTCTTCACCCTGCCCCCTTTCAATATTGAGGTATGAGCATAAGCTGCAGCCCCCAATGCGGAACCACCATCGCCCGGATCCGGAGGAATCCACAAATCATCAAAGTCGGTATTTTTTAAAATTTTTCCATTAGCCACACTATTCAATGCGCTTCCCCCGCCCAAAACCAAATTCTTCAGTCCGGTCTCCCTCTTCACATGATTCAAAATATTGAAAAGAGCATCTTCGTAAATCATTTGCAGGGCGGCAGCGATGTTTTTATGTCTCTCAGTAATCTCCGATTCGGGTTCTCTAATCCCGCCCTCAAGAAGCTCCATCATTTTTTTTGAAGGCATCCTTTCTTTATAATGATACTCGAAATAGCGCATATCCAAACTGAAGCTACCATCGTCTTTCAAGTCTATAACTTCTCTTAATTTCAAATAGTATTCATTCTTTTTCCTATCCATCAATCCGTAAGGGCTAAGTCCCATTACTTTGTACTCGGAATTATTAACTTTGAATCCCAAATAAGCGGTAATAGTCGAGTACAAAAGACCTAAAGAATGAGGAAAATTTATTCGTTTGAATAATTCGATCTCTGTCTTGTATCCGGATCCGTAACTGGTGGTCGCCCACTCACCGACACCATCTATATTTACTATGGCCGCTTCTTCAAAGGGGCTGAAAAAGAATGAGTTTGCCGCATGAGAATAGTGGTGAGGAACAAAAAATATCCGTCCTTTATAGCCCATCTTTTTTAAAGTCTTCGGCAGATAGAGCTTCTTTGTAAACCAGGTCGGAGTCTTTTTTAAGAAGAGTTTTATCGTTTTCGGATAATTTTCCAAGGTTTGAGAGATGAATCTTTCGAATTTTAAGACCGGTTTCTCATAAAAAGATACATAATCAATATCTTCCATTTCCAGATTTTCACTTTCCAGGCAAAAATTAATCGCTTTCTCCGGAAAAGAAATGTCATGCTTTTTACGCGTAAATCTTTCTTCTTGTACTGCAGCCACAACTTTTCCGTCTTTTAGCAAGGCGGCGGAAGAGTCATGATAGTAACAACCTATTCCCAATATATAATTTGTTTTTTTGCTCATTCTACTTATTTAAAACAAAAGCCCCCGTAATTTGGAGGCCTTTAATCTGATTCGAGTCAACTTCATTTAAGCTCTTCTATAATTTTTTCTATTGATTTTTCTCCCAATCCGTCAATCTCGGCAAGTTCTTCTTTTGATTTTTTGCTTAGTTTCTCAACCGTATCTATTCCGGCATCTTTCAGAGCATTGGTGATTCTGGTTGTTAAGTTTAAAGAGTCAAGCTCTTTCTTTTCCTCCTTTTCTTCTTTTTTATTTTCTTTCGGTTTCTCCTCTTCTTTTTTATTTTCTTCTTTCACTTCTTTTTTCGTATTATCTTTTTTCTCGGGCTCTTCTTTAGCATCCTTTTCTTTCTCCGCTTTTTCACTTTTTTCTTCCTTTTCTTCTTCACTCTTTTCAGTTTCTTTTTTGTCGATTTTTTCAGCTTTCTCTTCGCTTTCTTTTTTCTTATCTTCTGCTTCCTTGTCCGGCTTAACTTCTATCGGATCTTTATCGTGAACCTCTACCTTCCTTCCCGTTATAACTCCATGTTTAATAAAAAGATTGTGAACCGTTCCGGACGGTTGAGCTCCCTTGGCGATCCAGGCACGAGCCTTTTCATGATCGATGATGGTTTCTTTATTGACCGGATCATGAGTTCCCACCTGATCTCGAAACCTTCCGCCTTTCGGAGGGGCGCTTTTGGGAATGACCACTATCTTAAAAAAAGGTTGTTTTTTTCTTCCTACTCGTGAAAGTCTTATTTTAAGCATTTTGAATGTCCGACGGCTTATTTACTCCATCGGTTGGTTAAATTTTTTCTTTAATGCCTTTTCGGCTGCTTTTTCTTCCGCTTCTTTTTTTGAACTTCCTTCTCCTTCTGCCAATTTTCTATCCTCCAAAAAAACTCCCATACGAAAATTTTTCTCGTGATCCGGACCGCTTTGTTCAACGACATCATAATGCGGTGTAATTCCGGTCTTTTCTTGAGCAATCTCTTGAAGTTCGGACTTCGGATCCTTGAAAAGTTCCAACGATATTATCTCGGGCAATTCGATTAAAAGATGTTTTTCAATGAATTTTCTCGCTTCCGAATATCCCTTATCCATATAGATTGCACCAACCAAAGCTTCAAAAGTATCGGCCAGCATATATTGTCTGGATTTCCCTTTCTGTTTTTTTTCTCCGTTGGATAAAAGAAGATATTTTTCCAGATCCAATTTTCCGGCTACGGAAGATATCATTCTGGTATTTACCAAAGCCGCCCGCCAATCGGTCAATTCACCTTCAGTTTTGCCCGGATAATTATTAAAAAGATGTTCAGTGACAATCAATTCAAGGACCGCATCTCCCAAAAATTCAAGCCTTTCATTCTGTCCCAAGTTAAAATCCGGATTTTCATTCAAATAAGAGCGGTGACAAAACGCTTTAATGAGGAGATCCCGATTATCAAATTTAAGATTTAAATCTTTCTCCAGTTTTTTAAATTTCTTTTGTTTATCCTCAACCATCTTCTTTTTGCGATTTCATTTCTTTGTAGACGGTTCCCAA
>PUNQ01000043.1 GCA_003551845.1 Candidatus Nealsoniibacteriota bacterium | reverse complement strand
CGGTTATAGCTTGTGTTTGTGTTTGGGCTTGATTCGTGTTGATTCCCAGTCCTCTGAGAAGAATATCTGCATCAATTCCCAAGTTTTCTGCAATTTGTTCAATTGCCGCAATATCCTCACTTCTGGTTGAAGCTTCCACCACTGATAAAGTGAAGGGAGCAAGAAGTAAAAAGGAAAGTGCTACAATCGTTGTGTTTCTAATTGTTTTTTTCATTTTTTTAACACGCTCATTAGTTGATTTTGAGCATGTCGGTTGAGCAGTGAAAATCTCTTTGGAGATTATCACTTTTTTCTCGACCTTTATTCGGATCCGAAACTAATTAATGCCGGAAGTCCGAATTTTAATCTTACCGAATCATTTTAAGCCTAACCGGACTTAAAATGAAAATCGGTACCTATTAGTTGTGACGGATTTCTTATGTTTTTGTTACATCAGCTCTTTATTCTTTTTTAAAATTAAAAATCCGCTTCTGCGGATTTTCTGTTTCAGTTGATTGTTTATTTATTTTTTAACCACTATTCAATCTGCTGTTTTTTGTCCAATGCTCAATTTGGCAATTAGTAATTTATAAGCTCAAAATGATCAACTATCACCTCGCCTTCTTCAATATAATATTCTGCTCTGGCCTCAAGATCAAAAAAATCATCCCCATAATTAACCATTACCGTGTTTCTGTCTACAAACTCCAGGTCAAAAACCTCAAATTCAGTTTCGACGGGTGTGTGAAAATTAATATTTTCAGTTATATATTCTGTAAACGCCTCTTCTCTATCTTGTTCGGAAAAACTGTTTATTTCAGCTCCGTTTCGTAAGTTGATAAGTCTTTCTTGATTTTGAATCACGAGATGCGCTGCAAATCCCGTAAAAACTGCCGCTAAAATAATTAGCCGATAAATTAAATTGTTTTTATTCATGAATTATGGACTAAAAAAATTATACCTCTTCAATCAGTATACGAAAATAAAACAAAAAAACAAAATTTAAACTAAAATTAACAACTTTGTGATAGGTTGAACCTATCACAAGTCAGAAATGAACTCAATTTGAAGATGTGATAGGTTGAACCTATTTTTAACTTAGGGGTACCCGCAACCTATCACATTTTAACTGAAACCCTGATTTTTCAAGCTGTAATTAGCTGCTCTTAATAAATTATTAAACCCGTCATCGGATGATTTGCAATTTCATGATATGGTTATACAATTTAGAAAAAAGGAGGGGTAATATGATCCCGGTTTGTAGTTACTGCAACAAGGGGTTGTCAAAGAGGGAGATAAAGAAAAACAGAAAAGAAAAATCTTATCGGAAACGATGTAATACTTGTGAAAAAGAATTGAAAGAAAAATTTCCGTTATAGTCTTCAAGCTCAAGCCCGGCAAAATTTGCCGGGCACATTTTTAAAGTTTTGACCGTAAGCTGCTAATTAGCGATTTTAATTATTTTTACTCTTTTTTATTAGAACAAAGTTATATTTTTGTAATGCCTAATTCTTAAAATTTCCATATTTTCATCAAGAACTATGCAAACCGCATCTATTCTATACTGATTTTTAACACCGTTATATTTGACATACCCCTTGGCATTTCGAATCAATCTTTTTTTCTTCCGATAATTTATTGATTCTTCCGGCGATCCAAAATCGGTTCCCGTTTTTGTTCTTACCTCAACAAAAACCATCACTTTTCCATCCATCGCTATTATGTCTATTTCTCCATATTTATTTCTCTCATTTCTTTTTAATATACGATAGCCTTTTCCTTTCAGCATTTCTACAGCTTTTTGCTCTCCGAATTGCCCTATTTTTATATGATCTTTGCTCATAAAAGCTCGCCCTTACATTTTGGATCGATATTGAAGTGCCTCGGCCACATGATCCGCTTTTATTTCATCCGCATCCTCCAAGTCAGCTATCGTTTGAGATACTTTTATCATTTTAAAATAACCTCTCGCGGAAATATTGAATTTGGAAGCGGCTTGAGATAAAATTTCTTCCGTTTTCTCGGATAATTGACAATATTTTTTAACGTGTCTGTTTTTCATTTCCGCATTTGTTCTTATCTCTTCTTTTTTAAATCGTTTTGCCTGTCTTTTTCTGGCTTTTACCACCCTTTTTCTTATCTCCTTTGACTTTTCATTGCTATTCGCCCTCCTCTCTTTTTTCAATTTTTCCACATCTACCGAAGGAACTTCCACATGTAAATCGATTCTATCCAATATCGGACCGGAGATCTTTTTCCGGTATCTGCTTACTTGTCGCGGTGTACATTCACACTCTTTCTCCGGATGATTGAGATAGCCGCATGGGCATGGATTACTTGAAGCGACAAGCATGAATTCGGATGGATAATTAACTCTTTGCTTGCTCCTTGAAATTGTAAGCCCACCGTCTTCAAGAGGTTGTCGCATCGCTTCCAGTGCGGATCGAGGAAATTCGTTGAATTCATCCAAAAACAAAACTCCCCTATGAGCCAAAGTAATTTCTCCCGGTTTCGGTCTACTTCCCCCACCGATAAGACCCACTTTTGATATTCCGTGATGAGGGGCTCTGAAAGGCCTCTTTCTTATAAGTCCACTCCCGGGAGAAGTGTTTCCCGATATCGAATATATCTTGGTGACTTCCAATGATTCCTTGTCACTCAATTCCGGTAAAATACCGGGCAAGGATCTGGCAATCATCGTTTTTCCGGACCCCGGAGAGCCGACCATAAACAGATTATGCCCTCCGGCAGCTGCAATCCGGGCCACTCTTTTTGTTTGCTCCTGTCCCAAAATTTCACTCATATCGAATTCGGGTTCTTCCTCTTTTCTTTCTCTATTTTGATATTCGGCAGGCTTTAATTTTCTTTTGTTGATTAAAAAATCAATGATCTGATCCAGATTTTTGACCGGATAAACATTTATTCCTTTAATAACCGCCGCTTCATTGGCGGACTCTTCCGGTAAAAAGACATTTTTATACCCCTCGCTTTGAGCAAAAAGAGCCAAAGGTAAAGCTCCCTTCGTGTGTCTAAGTGATCCATCCAAGGAAAGCTCTCCGAAAAATAAACTTTTTTCGGGTATCTTAAATCGCAAAGCGGAGGCCAAGATTCCGATTGCAATCGGCAAATCGTAAAAAGAGCCTTCCTTGGGTACATCTGCCGGCGCTAAATTAACCGTAATTCTCTTTTCGGGAAAATCAATATTGGAATTAATTATTGCATTTTTAACTCTTTCTTCCGACTCATCAACCGCTTTGCTGGGTAAGCCGACAATATTGAATTCGGACAAGCCCTTTTTTGTGGTGTTTATTTCAACATCTATTCCTATTGATTTTAACCCGGAATAAGCGGCGGAGTTTACTTTTTTAAACATATCAATTTAGTGGATTTATCTTTATAAAGCTTTAAATTATCATATGGTTGAAATTAATTAAAAATCACTCACGTAATATTTGTTTCCACTTTTCTCAATTATTCCTTTAAGCTGCATTTGAGACAAAATCGTGCCCGCCTTATTTGCAGGTAAATCAAGTCTTCTGGCGATATCATCCACGCCTAAAGATTCTGTCCGTAAGTTTTCAATAACTTGCCTTTCTTTTTTTGATAAATTCTCATATCGTTCCATTTGCTCACCGGAGGTCTCACTGAAATCAATATCTTCTTGTTTCGGCATGAAAAACTTGATTATACCCCCACTGCAAGTAACTATATCAGCCCCGTCTTTAATCAAGTTCGCAGTTCCGATTGAAACTTTACTGGTAAGGGGGCCGGGAACGGCAAAAAGTTTTCTCTTAAAATCCTTGGTAAAATTGGCAGTGATAAGTGATCCGCTGTTTTCAGCCGCTTGAACTACCAATGTGGCTTGAGATAGTCCGGCAACAATGCGGTTTCTTTTGGGATAAGTCCACTTGGCCGGCCCTTTCTTGCCCGGCATTTCGGACAAAATCAGCCCTCCTTTTTTCAATATCTTTTTATATAAATCATCTTGATAGCCGGGATGAATTTTTTCTATTCCGCAAGGCATAACCGCTATCGTTTTCCCGCCCACACTGACCGCCGCCCTATGAGCCGTTGCGTCTATTCCGTACATGAACCCGGAAACTATGGTTATCCCTCTTGCAGCGACCTCTGAGACCAACTTGGTGCATATTTTTCTTCCGTACTCCGTCATTCTTCTCGATCCGACTACCGCTAAACATTTGTCAAAAATTTTTTGACCCCAATCTCCTTTATAATACAAAGCTTCGGGTGCCTCCTTCGTATTGGCTAATCTTTTCGGGTATCTTTTATCATCTATTTTTATTTTTCCCTTCTCCATAATCAAATTGATCTTGCTAACGTGAAACCCCAAACTTTTTTTGCTCCGGAGCGCTTCAACTTATTGGCGCATTCCCGCATCGTCGCTCCGGTAGTGAAAACATCATCAACCAAAATCAATTTTTCGGGAATCTCTTCGCTCTTGGCTTCAAAGGCACCTTTTACATTTTTCAGCCTCTCTTTTTTGCTCAATTCTGATTGTTTCTTGGTCTTCTTTACTTTTGCAAGTAAAGAAATAACTTCCTTCTTTTTGGGGGCGATCCTTGCTAACTTTTTTGCAATTTCTTCTGCATGATTTTTTTGCTCAAGCTGAAGAGAGGTTATTCTTATCTCTTTTTCTTTTTTATCGGTAGCGACAAAAGTTATTTTTGTATTCTTCATTAAGAAAAATTCTAAAAAATCGGTAAACCTTCCATCTTCCATCATCACATCCAGAAAGGCTCTTTCCATAATTTTTTCTGCCGCATGATAATTATCATTTCCTTTAATTGACAAAATAGCCTTTCTCATCATTCCTTCATAATCCCAAATTGAAACCAGTCCGTCCGGAGTATATTTGGTACTGCAATCATTATGGGTTTTTCCTCCGTAACTTGCTTTTCCGCAAATTGGACAAATTAAATTATTTTCGGTTAAAAACAGACTGCAGGACTGACAAATATAGATTCCTTCCTTGCCGCATCCGAAACAGAATCTTGGAAATAAAATATCAAGAAGATTTTCTTTCACTCTCTTCCAATTTAAATTCTCCATATCTTCTCTTTTAAAATGATCTCTTATTCCAAAATCAATTCTTCTATTTCTCCATGCTTCTTTTCTTCCAAAGCCATTCTTGCAAATTCCCTATATTCTTCCGGGCTCTCAAAAAGATAGTCAAAAACCCCTTTATCAATAACAAAAGAATCCCTCTTGTTGAGGAATTCTTTATGTGTGCTCCAGTCATATTCGGCTGCCGCATTCAGGGCTCTTCCTATATCTTCTTCACTTTTAATTTTAATTCCTTTGAGTTGAGCCGGGTTTATCACGTTTATGTAAACGAGCAGATATTTGAAATACCTGTTATTTTCTATTTTTGCCGACTTGTATCTTCCCTGAAAAAGACTTCCCGATCGATCATATTTTTTATTGAAATACATCGTATAGCCGGTTCCCAATTTATGCATATATCGTGAAATCCCATCTTCCGAAATCTCTTTCAAGAGCAGATGGTAATGATTATTCATCAAGCAATCAGCCATTATTTTAACTAAGGGCTCGTCTTCTCTATCATCCAAATAATTTTTTAAAGTTCTCATATTGGCTCCTTCTTGACGATTTTCCAGCTCCCATAAAACTTCGGATCTCGGCTCTTCATGATTAAACAAAGTCATCGCCTGCAAAAACCTCCACTTATCAGTTTCTTCATTGAATATTGATCTTTTGTCTACACCTCTGTTATATACGTGATAGTATGCCCCGACTTCTTTTGCCATTTTTAAAATTTTAAATGAATATTAAATAATTATTTACAAAAATTTCAAAATATTCAAGTTTTGGAGCGTTTTGTGATAGGTTGCGGGTACTCCTGAGTTAAAAATAGGTTCAACCTATCACATCTTCAAATTGAGTTCATTTTTGACTTGTGATAGGTTCAACCTATCACAAGTTGATCACAAAAATAAATTTATTGGGCAATTTTGTACAATCTTCTACCACTTTCAAACTCTTTCAATAATTGAAAATTATTTAATGTCGAATATTCTATTATGAATTCTGCAAATTGATTAGGAGCATAATTTCTGTAAGCATCCTTCATCTGATCTTCATCCGGAGAGGGTGTTCCCAGATAAATTTCTTTGGATTCCATCCTTTTTAACAATTCAATCAACTGCTTATACGTCGCCTTTCTTTTTAAAAAATGATGAAATACGTATAAAGCTAAAACCACATCGTAGTTTAATTTTTTATCTCTTTTAAATTCAAAAATTGACTCCCGGTATATTGAAAAATTATCCCTGTTGGCTTCTTTTAATTTTTTCATGAAATAAACCTCTTGAGGATTTATCTCTATTGCGGTGCATTCAAAGCCGATTTCTTCCAGTTTATGGCAAAAATATCCAAAATTTGCTCCTATATCCAAAACCTCGCCATTACTAATTCCTATATTTTCTTTGATAATCTCAAATCTCGCCCCATCATAATTATAAGGAATGTCAACTAAATCAAAGTGGTACGCCGGCTGATACAATCCGTTTCTTTTTTCTGAATATTTTTTAAGTTCTATCTTGAAATTAAACCATTCTTTATGTCTGGCAGCCACTATTACGGGAATCTCTTCTATTCCAAGCAATTTGGCTATGGATAATCGATGCCGACCGTCACAAAACAAGGGCCATCCTTTTCTGCTGATATTTACAATTACTTCATCATACTTTTCAAAATAAGGGTCGCACTTTCCATTTCTCATAGATTCTCTGTTCAATTTATATCCTTCTGTTTTTATCTTTTTATAAAGCCGATCGATCCCTGAAAAATAATTGTCAAGACTTTTTAAGTTATGACATCCTTGAATCAATTCTCCCTTTTCAATTTTTTTCGCCATCTTTTGATACAATTCGGTTTCTTTCCATTTTTTATCACCCAGAAAATGAGCCTTGAGAGATTTGTAGATTGATCCATCTTCAAATTTTTTATTTGAAATATCCCAATCTCCTCCCAATATTTTTCCTCTGTCTTTAATTTCATCAATTCTTTTTTTCTCATGATCATATTTCAATTCTATTTCATCCGGATCAACCCAATAAATTTTATTGGGTTCTTCCACTTCACTTTTAAGTTTGGCAATTTTAAATAGAGGTCTGTAATAAAATTGAAATCTTAAAAACCTTAAAAAAGAAATTAAGGGCTTTCCTAATAATGGGACCCTGTCTTGAAAAAAAAGAAAAGCCTTTTTTATTTCTTTAATTGCTTTCTTCTTCATAAAAATACATTAAATAATATTGATCAATACCAACTGTTTTTTTACACCCTATCTCCTAAAAAATCTAAAATAATGATTTTAGCAGAAAATATTTTAATAATATTTCTTAATTAACTTTACAAAAAAGAAATTAATTTAACAAATACTTACAGAAATTCAACATCATTATTACCTTAAATGTGATAGGTTGCGAACACCCCTGAGTTAAAAATAGGTTCAACCTATCACATCTTCAAATTGAGTTCATTTCTGACTTGCGATAGGTTCAACCTATCACAAGTTCAAGGGAGGGCGCAGCCTATCACAAAGATCTTTATAAATCAAAAAAGCTGCTTTAAAAATAGTGAAAATTAAACAAGAAATTTAAAAAACTTGACAGGGCTCCTTCTTTTTGATAATAATTACTAATAGTAATAGTAATAGTTCTTAATAACGATAAACAAAACTTTAAAATCTCTCTAAATCAAATTAAAAGTAAAGGTAACTTGGTCAATTATTTTTACTTTTAAACTGAAACTCTCATTATTAATTTAAAACTAAAATCATGTTGGAAAAAATATCGCTCAAAAAGACGTTTACTGCACTTACAGCTCTTCTCTTTCTTTTCTCCTTCACTTTTGTTGGAGTGGCTGTTACGGAAGGATCTGTTAATCTCGAAGATTATGAATCCATTGAGGATGCTAAAGAGGCAGAAATTTCTGAGGAGCAAATGAAAAGTTCAGCTTTTTTTAGTTTCGAAATTCAACCTGGCAATGAAGAGGTAACTGCCGGAGAGTGGCAGGAATATAGCGCTCATCACTCCTATTATGGAGATGTTACCGATAGTACCGACTGGTCGGATGATGCTGGAGATAGTTCCGAGTGGGATAATAACCAAATAAGAATTACTGAGCCGGGAGAATGGACAATAACCGGAAAATTTAGCGGAGTCTTTTCTTATGAAGATGATGCTGCCCTTACGGTAAAAGAAGATCAAGTTCAAGAGATAAAGATTAAGACTCAACCAAAACTGGAATACTTCCAAGGAGAAGATCTTGATTTAACAGATATGGAGGTAAAATTAATCTATGAATTCCTCGACTCCGAAGTGGTGCCTTATAATCATGAAGATATAAGCAATGATTCGGAGCACGAAACGGAACTCGAAGCGGAAAACGATGGAGAGACAGTGACAGTTACTCACGAACCATCAGGGCAAACAGCGGATACGGATGAACTTACAGTGCTTGAAAATGCCATAGCTGTTGAGGCAATGAAAGTAGTTTGTGAAGATGAAAGTGATCTTCCCGAATGGGGAGATGAGCCGGGCATACCCAAGGGTCATAACATAAACCCTAAATCGGTGGGGGCCTGGGTAGCGGAAACGGACGAATGTGAATTTTACGAAGACGAATGGGAATTTCAATGGGCATACGGAGAAGAAGACAACCCCGGAGACAATGAGGGCGTTGTAGAAGACGAAGCTTGGAATCTTTTTAGCAATAATGAGCCCGCTGAGATTAATTTGAACGGTTATTCTACAATTGCAGTCAGAGAGGTTATGAGAGAAGGGTATCTTCCTTTTTCAGAAGATCTCCAAGACAGTGAAAGTGCCGAATTCTACTGCCACGAAGATGTCTACAACTATGACAATCTGGAATATATTGAAGATATTGAACCGGAAAACACTTATTACTGTGCCGGATTCAATGTTTTTGAATATGAAATTTTAGCTGAAATCGGTGAGGTTGATGATGTGGAGGTTGATTACGGAACTTCTGAAGAAGACGCACGTGATGAATTGGATGATGAAGTAACCATAACCTCCGAATCCGGAGAAGAAGAAACCGCACAAATAGAAGATTGGGAAATTCAAGATTATGATGGTGAATCACCCGGTGATTATGACGCCACCGGATCAGTAGTGTTGCCCGAAGGTTGGTCTTCGGAACCCGCACCGATGCAAGCTCAAGAAAACAACTCATTGACAATTGAAGCTACCGTTACCGTAGGCGAAGCTCCTCCGGAACCGACCACTTCCGCAGCTTCGGGACAAAGAAGGCAACCCTATCCCGGAACTACGCAGGGAGAAGTCTTGGGAGAAGAAGATATAGACATTCCCATGGAAATGGAAGAGATTTTAGGAGAAGAAGATGAAGTGTGTGAGCCGTACCTCACTGAATTCATTCGCCAAGGAAGAGATAATAATCCCGAAGAAGTCAGAAAGTTGCAAGAATTTCTGAACGATTATCAAGGTGAAAATTTAAGTGTAACCGGATTCTACGGACTACCTTCGGTTGAAGCCGTCATGACACTGCAATCCGAAAACGCAGAAGAAATTTTAGAACCTTGGGGAATAAATGAACCGACAGGATTCGTTTATAAAACGACCTTGAGATTCATTAATCAAACCCAATGCCCGGATGAAGAATTTCCGATGCCGGAACTTACCCCCGCTTCGGGACACAACCAGCCAGCACCGGAAGTTTTGGGAGAAACGGATCAAGCCGAAAGAGAAGAGATTAATTGGGAATCACTTCTGAATCAGACTGATTCGGAAAATCTTCAGTCAAGACTAAACAGATTAGCCGAATTCATCGAATTACTTAGAGTCAGAGCAGAATAATTCAGAATTGAAAATTACAAGCCCCGCTCTTTGACCAATGAGCGGGGCTTTGTTTTGATAAAAATTAAAATAACCTTCAAAGGGAAAAATTGCAACCGGTCAAGATATTGAGCTTGTGAATAATCACAAAATCTTAAATAGCTACTTACTAATTGGGCTTTATCCGGAATTCAATTCGACAATCCTCTCCTTGAGAAAGATCTTCAACAATCAGCTCGGTCTCCCCTTCCCCGACAATTCCCATGTGCAAAACCGGAAAAGAGTCTTCTTTTATTTGAGCTACCTCCTCATCTTCAACCCAATAATCAATTTCTTCCGGATCATTATAATTTACCACGGTTAAGGGCGCTCTCGTTCCTTCTCCCAGCTTTATTTCTCCGGGAGTCGCTCCCATAACTTCAATATCAAGCTGACAATCCTCGGTAACCGGATCCCTAAATTCAGGGCTCTCTTCAATCGGATCAAGGCTCATCGGATCATCATCAAATTCCATGTCATAATCCATATCATAATCCATGTCCATAAAAATTTCTTCCACCTCTTCAACCGTCATATAATCTTCCGGCTCTTCCAGATTGAGTGGTTGATTAAAGTCTCCAAATTTCACTCCGAAAATCAATTCAAACTGCTCCAGCTCATCCATTTCGTCTTCAATCTCATCAATCACTAACTCAACCTTATAAACATAATCTCCATCCACCCACATTGAAAGTGAAAAATCAGCTTTTGCAAAATTTTCTTTAAATTCCTCAAATTCTTCTTGATCTTGATCTATTTCTATTCTCACTTCCTCGGCATCAAGATCCCTAATATAATCTTCATATTTTTCAGCTATTTCGATAATTAAATCGGGTAAATTTTCCGGATCCACATCCAAATCATGCCTATTTACCGAAACTCCATCTATTTGATCATCTTCAGAGCCTATTACCGTTATAATCTCTTTTTCCCAAATCATTTCCATAATATCCGTCAAAAATTCTTCCACTATTTCCGGATCAACATCTTCTTCAAATATCTCCTCCATAAACATCTCTATGTCTGCAGAAAAGTATTCTTCATCCAAATCGCCTTGCACTTCCGGATCTGCAATATCTTCAACTAAAAGAATGTATCTTCCTCTAATTTCACCAAAATCAGATGGTAGGGGTAAAAACATTCCCAAATCCGGAAACCTGTCCAGCCTTGCAAAAAGCTTGTCATT
>PUNQ01000031.1 GCA_003551845.1 Candidatus Nealsoniibacteriota bacterium | reverse complement strand
ATCCGTGCTTTTAACCTTTAAGCGGCAAGCTATTACCTTGAATGCCTACCCCTTCTCGTCTGAAGTCTTTCCTCTAAATCTTCAAGCTTTTTTGATCTAACTCTTTCATGTGTCCTCTTAGTTAATACAACTAACTCTCTCGATTATTTCATAAAAATTTTCAATAACTCAATTATACATTAAAAATTATGAATTGGTGTTTATTTAAAATTTTCTTATCGCTTCGATTAGTGTTAAAATAAGTCCATGAAATTACTGAAAGATTTTAAAACCAGTTTTTTATTTTTATAGTTTTTAACGTCTAAAAAAAGCTGGGTTCTATCCCAGCCTTTAAAGTGTTATTGTTGCCAGTCGTCTGACTCTACCAACTGATCTTTGCTCTACCAGTATAATTTTCCCTAAACTTCTTTTTTCTTTCTTAACCTTCCTCCTTTTCAACCCTTATCAAATCTTCATAAAGCATATAACCAAAAGCATCCCTGAAAGAATCCACCAGAGCTTGAAGAAGAACGGTGCCCAACACACTAATCAAAATCCCTATTATCGGTAAAACAATAATCCTTTCTAAAATTAATTCTCCCACAAAGGTTACTGCAAGAATAATTAGAATCAATATTATCAATCTTCCCAAAACCTCCCATCCGTGACCGCTGACCAAATCTCTTGATCGGGCAAGGGCATTGGCTCCCTTTTTGCCCTCCACTATTAACACATAATCAAAAAACCAAAACCAGACGGCGAAAAGGATGCCCGGAAAAATTAAAAAGATGAGTCCGGGAACAATTAGAAAATAAATTCCCGAAACAAGTGCTATCAAAATGAAAATAAGAAAAAGTCCGGAAATAATTAATATATACAAAAATGAAGCCCAAAATAGTGAAAGAATCTTTGAGAGTCCCCTCTTATAAGACTCTATTATTCCAATCTTTTCCTCTCTGTCCCTAATTGCATGCAAAGAGGCTGACCAGGGCCATATCAATAAAAAAAGAACCGCTAAAAAAATAACCACAAAAGATGCGAAAAAGAGAACAACCCACAAAGATAAATTTGCTCCGGCCATGGACGCTGAAAGGCCATCAACCACTTCTCCCGAGCCGGTAAGTGCACCTCGAACGGATAAGTTCTGAGAAATCTCCTCTGTTAAAAGCGCTTCCGAAGGGGCCTCCATGGCTAAAAAACCCAAAAAAGAAATCGCGACCATAAAAATAATAAGTAAAAAACTGACGACTGCAAATGGTATAACCCGTATGCCCACCAAAGTCCAAAATCGAGACGAAAAAACCTCTATAACTTGATCAAAAAGCTTTCCGATTTTAACCATATTTTTATTTATGTTAACTTATATAAAAAAGCTGCCGATAGCAGCCTAAAACACTATTACTTAAGTAAGAGTTTAGGAATTTATTTTGAAAATATTTAATCATGCATTTCAACTCTTTCCTTTTTCAATAGTAACACGGACCGACTCATCGGACAAATTTAAAATTGCTATGGCTATTATTTTTTTCAAATTAGTAAATTTTATTCAAGCTGACTTGCCTATTCGGTTATTTTCAATAAATGTTCGGAGATGAGCTTTTCCTTTTTTTCTCTCCCTATGAGCTTGTAAAACTCTTTTGCTTGCTTTAGAGGCAAGATGGGCAGATTCAGCCCTCGCCAATTTTTATATTCGATATGCTTAAATTTATCGAACTTTCTGTCACCATAGGTATTAATCTCCACCTCTAATCCGTTGACTTCACAAATAAGCTGATAATTCCCGATATTTTCATTATATCCTTTGCTCTTTACGTATTCACTCAAAGCGTTGGCAAAAACTTCCATCCCTTTTTCATTCGTAGAAATATCCAAATCACCGGGTATTACCTCAATCGCCTGAACCAATAAATTAACAGTCCCATCCAGCCTCCAGACAAAGCTCTTGGCTTCTATTCGAGACAGTATTAATTTTAATAATTGATAAACCTCTTGCTTGTCCACTTTTTGACCGGTAAATTTATTAAATCAAAAAACCACTTAAATTTATGATTTCAGCTCCATTTTAAATATTCAAGCCAAAATTTCCCAAACGACCCACACCATCAGCCCGACCCATGCGATAATCGCGGGCCAATACTCAATAAGAAAAGATCCTTTCTTCTTTTCAATCTGATCCGGTACCGCTTTTAGTACCTTCTCTATATCGGGAGCTACGGTAAGTATCATTAAGAGGAAAGCGAATATTACGGAAACAAAAAGTTGAGCTACGGTTATTTCAGCCAAAAGGTAATACAAAATCACTCCACCGATTACCGCTGAAAAAAGGGTTGCGGAAATCCTGCTCCATACCAATTTTACTATCGGGTTGGAGGATCCGTACCAAGCTTTAGGGCTAATTGCGATAGTGATTAGTTTAATAATTGAAATTGCAATAAAAATTAAAGCTATTATTTCTACGGGAGTCATATTTTTATATTTGCTTAATTTTTAATTTCGACCTTTTTAAATTATAGCAGACAAATCATTAATATGAAATTGTATTTCACTACCCGACTTTGAAAAATAAAAAGAAGAATTGATCCGCCCGAACCACTTCGAAATGCTTTTTAATTATAGTACTTATTCAAGGCGGCGAAATCATTTTTCAATCTTTTCAAAACGGGAACTATCCTGTTTATAACTCTCCCGGCTACCCGAAAAAGCTCTTCGAATTCTTTTTTTCTTTTTACTGCCGTGCTGTCATAAATATAGAGCCTATCTTTATTCAGCTCTATATCAAAGTAAGAGTTCTCATCTCTTAAAAATCGTAAAAATTCTTCGCTGAAAATTTGAGTTGCTTCCACTCCGTAACCATCGTGAAAAAAGAGGTTGTAATAATCATTCAGCTCACTTTCCAAAGCGACACTTCTTTCATTCTTACCTCTTTTTCCGTGTCTTCGGCTCCAAAAAATACCTTTGCCTCTTGTCTGCAAAAGCATGTGGGGGAAAATAATTTCATCAAAAAAGACTTCCAAAACAGTGAAATTGAAAGTTCTTCTGTTTCTGTCATGTCCTATAGAATAACTGTAATGAAAAAATTTAGCCTTGTTTTCTCCGTATTTTCCGGTAATCACATTCCTTATTCTTTTTGTGTGCCCAACCTTGAAAAGATTACCGACAACCTCGGAGAGCCTGCCCCGAGCCCTGTAATTCAAATTATTTTTTGCTGAAAAGTCTCTGTAAAATTCCTTTTTAGCCTTTTCATGCAAAATAACAAAATAAAGGGATATAATTAAAAACCCACCAAAAGCATAAGACGGATGACCGACATTAATAGCGTAAATAAAAAATATTAAAGAAGTAATCGCTGTTAAAACAGTCCTCCATCTTCCTTCTTTCCAAATTAGTCGTTTGTAGATATCCTTTGAACATTCGATAAAATCAAAGTTCAAATCATCAAAACTTCCCAGTTTATCCTGTGAAATTTCTTCCTTTAATCTTTCTCTTTCATGGATCGGCTTAAAATCTTCTTCATTGATATTTTTGCTTGGAAAATATTGCTCGATATCTTCTTTTTCATGCCCCGCCTCAATCAAAATATTCCATATATCCTGATCGCTAAGCCCTTCCTTCTTTTTATCTTTTATAAATTTTTTTATTTCTTTATTATTCTTCATAAATTATTTTAATTGACAATTGAAAACCAAGCTGAAGAGTTTTATTTTTCTAACGAGTAAACTTTTAAATTATATCAGATGAATCAACCGAAGTGTAGTTTGTAAAACCTTTTCAGGTGACAACCCATTTTTTGAAGTTAATATTAATATCAAAACAGCTTTCCTATTTAATTTATATTAAAATCCAAAACCAGCAATGCCGGACACTCCCCTTGACATTATTTAATTATGTGTTATTATTTAAAAACAAGAAAGGGGGTGGAAAAAATGAAAGAAGGAAGAAGAAATGAGATTGGCTACAAAATGCTGCTCTTGAAAATAAAAAAGGGCAGCCGGATTAGAGACCTGGAGAATATAGATCGAGAGATTGGAAACTTAATAAAAGAGCCGGAATTACGAGAGATAGAGGTAACTGAAAGTGAGCTTAAGCAGGTAATAAAAGAAGGTCTGACAGAAATATTTGAAAGATTAGTTGACTAAAGAGGCAAGGTTGAAGGCTGAGTCCTTCCTAAAAGGATAATGGTTCCTCCCTCCTCAAAAGGAGGCAATGGGCCGAATAAGAACCTCTCCTCCCTCTTGCAAAGCCTCGGAGAAATCCGAGGCCTTTTTTTATAAAAATATAAAATTATCGTTTCAAATATTATTTTTAAGCACCTAACAAAATCAAAATCATCAAAGCTGATCAGATTGTTTTGTAAGGTCTCTTTTTTAGCTTTTCAATTACTTTCCGGAATATTTTTCAGCAAACTATCCGATTACCAACTTTAACAATATTAAATTATTTCTCCACTGAAAAGATTCCAAATAAAATATCTACCCTATTAGCACTTATTGAGATAATTATTTTTAAAGAAATTATTCTGCCACAACTATTTTTTCTATCAATAGGGCCTCATCTTTATCTTCATTTATTTTTAAATTGAGACTATCTCCTTTCTTGATCTTGTCAATATCTCCCTTCGATTTAAGAAAAGAGTTAAAGTTTTCAGACTCATCGAGAAAAGTCTCTACTACTATTATCTCTTCCGGGTTATATTTTACTTTTTTCACTTCTTTATCAGTGTTACTGATAATAATCTCATTATCCGTCTTGCTCACCAATGCTCCTTCCAATCTCCCTCCGAATTCATGTTCCATGCCCTTAATCTCTTCAATATCTTTTTCAGTCAAAGGCTTCTTTTGGGATAAAATTTCACTTTTAGAGCAGTTTTCAGTAGAGCCGTCTTCCATAATCATCCGATCAACCAAATTCATAATATCCTCTGCGGGAAAAAAGAATAGCGAGTATAATAATTTTTCGCGTGCATTTTTAAACTTCAAGCTGATAAATTTCTTACCGATAGCAACGAGACCCTCTTTCTCTAATTTTTTGAATATCTTCATCATTTCTTCAAAATGATTCGGTTCGAGCTCTTTCTTGAGGTTTTCAATTTTAATCTTTTTTCTATTGGAAAAATTTGTAATTAAAAAGTATAAATATCCCTTTTCGGAATTCATCTCATATCCGGAAAACAGATAGTCTTTTGGCCTTTCAGTCAACTGATGCACCGCCTTGCATTTTATTTTGTTATGAATAAAGGAGACCGCTCCTTGTCCGACCCCCAAAATAGAATGCGTCTCTTCTACGGGATCGGGAATATAGATGCTGTCGAATTCATTGCTCATATAATTTTTACTGAACTTAACTGAATCCGCATCATTAAAGTCATCACTTGTTTCCGCTTGATTTGTCGTATTGTAATTATTCTCTTTCGCAATTTTTTTAATTTCCGCAAGTGATTTTTCATATAATATTTTTCTATCTTCAAAAAATTCCTTTCTCGTCTTTTTAATAATATTATTCAAATAACCTTTCATCGGCTGAAGCTGATAAAGACTGATCGTGTCCGGTCCCATTTCAGCTACTCTCTTAAAACTGTTTATTAAAGATTTTTTATTGTCACCATGCATGCCGACCATAAGATCTACGTTAAATTCTTGAAAATTAATCTTTTTAGCCCATCTTATAGCTTTTTCAACTTTTTCTTCCTTCTGATGCAGTCTGTTATTTGCCTCTAAGACATCTTGATTTAGGCTTTGAATACCCATGCTTAACCTATTTATTCCGTAACTTTTCATTATTTTCATTTTCCGTTCCGTGACCGTTCTGGGATCACTTTCAATAGTCCTTTGACCTCCTTCCGAAAAATTAAAGTTGGAAAATATCTTTTTCAATAATTTATCAAGATACTTCTCAGGCATGATGCTCGGATTTCCGCCTCCCATATAAAAAGTACTAAAATTAACTTCCTGAAAATAATCAGCAAAAAAATTGAGATAATTAATTAACAGATTGACATAATCTTCCACTTCTTTTTCGTTTTCCAATTTGCCACTTTGGCTAAAACAATAATGACACTTTTCAACGCAATAAGGTATATGTACATAAAAATTAACGTCATGATCTTTCCCACTTTCCAAAAACTCTTCCCATGAAGAAAGATACTCTCTCATATCAATCTCCTTCACTTCACTGAGCAGCTCTATGAGGGTTCCGGTCATTGAGTAATTTTCATCAGATCCGAAAAATCCAAAATCAATCAAATCTTCATAGACTTTTTTTGTTTTTTTGAAATCCGACTTCTCACCCATTGAATTAATTTGTTGAATTAAAAAATAGAAGCTTCACTTTTACATTGAACCCGATTAGAGTCCTTTTTCTCTTTTTCATACTCTCACCTTGATTAGCAAGGTTTGAATATAAATATTTTCCTGATTTTATTTATGAATTATATCAGATAAAAAAATAGAAGTATAATTTTAAAAATTATTTAATTTACAGTTCCTTATTTTTAAGTTTGTCAACCTATTTGAGTAGAATCAAATCCTCGTTAAAGCTCACCCTTTCAAGCTACAAAAATTCACTGATTAATTTTTCCGATTCATCTATTCTCCTTTCAGATTTTAAATCAAAAAAAGACCCCCGTTTAGGGGGGCGAAGCTTTATGTTTTTATTAAGATCACTCCTTCCTTATTTCTGAATATCAATCCATCATATTCACTGGAGACTTTCTTAAAATCTTTCAAGGCTTTAATATCTATTTCATCCAAGTAAGAAGAAAACTCTCTCCCCACCTCATAAACCAATCTTCTATGAGATGGATCAATTTCATAAAACTTACAAATAAGACAGGTATTTACAGTCAGGTTTTTAATACTGATCTTGCGTCTTCCGGACCATCTGATAGTTAAGGATGTTTTTTCATGCTTCATCTCGTTCCCGCATTCGCAAAGCATTTCAAACCCTCCTTTCCAATTTTCGGATCTTATACTTATATACTATACACAAAACAATAAGCTGTTGTCAAAAAAATCAATCTTTAAGTTTTACTTTTCACCCCTTTTTCAATTTTAACAATTGAAATATATTTAATTGAGAAGCTCGGAGACTTTTATCAGCCTTATCCCTCTGTCTTTCATTTTTGGCAGCTCTTCCCTTAGAACCTCCAAAGTATTTTTCTTATGATGGCCGATGGCTATTGCCGAGCCTTTTTCCAAAGCCAATTCCTCCAACTCATGCAACCTGTTTCTTATCTCCTCCTTGTCATCCACATAATCCAAAAAAATATCCCTTTTAGCCGTCAAAACCCCGAGCTCTTTTGCCAGATCATATCCGACAGAAGTATTTATCGTAAAGCTGTCAACAAAAAAGAGATTATTTTCTTTAATCAATTCTAAAAACTGTCTCATCTTTTCTTCATCGGAGGTAAATTTGGAACCTTTGTGATTGTTTACCCCCGCTACCCGATTGTCCATTTCCGACAGAGCCTCAGTTAAGAGCTCATCCATTTCTTCTTCGGAATGATCGGTCATTATCATTTTATCTTCGAAGTGCTTATCACTTATCGGCTCAAACGGCATATGCAAAATCAGTTCGAAATTATCAACTCCTCCGAAGTCATTGATCGCTTTTTCGGTATTTTTCAAAAAAGGTAAAATAGCTACGGTGAGTGGCTGTTTTATTTTTAAAAGCTCGTTATTCAATTCAGGATTATAGCCCAAATCATCAATAATAATTGCAACTTCACCCTTTATCTCTTCTCCGGGTTCAACATCCTCAATTCCATTTTCATTTTTTATATCTTCCTCTTTTTTATCATTTTCAATTAGTGGATCGTTCAATCCCGAATAAATTAAAAAGGAGGCCGAAGCAATCACTATTAGTAAAATAATTTTTTTCATCTTTTAAAATTTTATTTTTACAATAATCCCAAAAGAAACAAAGCTATTTGTCCATTGAATCCGGAAAATACCGGGATGAGCAGATTATCGTCTATCTTTCCGGCAAAAGTTTCTACCACAGTCGCGGTTGTTGCCATAACCAAAATGATTATCCAATAATCAATATTTAAAAAGGAGGTTCCGGAATAGATAAAAAACACGATAATTCCGATTAAAATATTAACAAAAAACTCCGCTAAAATCCCTTCCCATGCCGTATCTTCGGGATACGACAGATAATTTTTTCCAAAGCGCCTTCCGATTAAAGCAGCGGCCATATCACCGAAGGTGGTCATTAATATGGCTGCAACCGCAACCCGAGTATCAAAAACGGCTAAAACCAATATTGCTCCGACCAAGAAAAAGATTTCCGATCCCAGAGCTTTTTCCTCCTTTTTTCTTCTCAAATGCTTCCAAAAGCCTCTTAAAATTGGTATTTTAGACCCCAATTCGAGTCTTAAATATTCCAATTCGAGAAAAGTTATTAAAACAAAAACCAGAATAACAAGTGCGATATCGGGATTGAAGATGTCCGCCATAAAAAAATATACAAGCAAAATGAAAAGAGAAAGCAAGTGAACAAATTTTCTGGCCAATTCATTTTTAAAACTCCATTGCATATTTTTAAATGATTCAGTAAAAATTATAATTCAATTTTAAAGCGCCATTCTTTGTCAGCCCACTCCCGGGCATAATCTACCCCTATTCGCTTGTGAGTGGAAATATCTCCTTCTTCAACCTTCACTCCTCTGTCCTCAATCCATAATCCGGTTTTGGGAGTTATCTTTTTATTTTTAAACTCTCTTCTTCTTATATTTAAATCACGAGTAAGAATTCCCGGTCCTTCCATTCCTTCCACCCCTCTTATTAAAACCGCCGAGGGATGATTTCCGGGCCCGGTCACCACATTCAGCATATCATACATTCCGTAGATCAGATAAATGTACCAATATCCCGGCGGGCCGAACATTACTTTGGTCCTTTCCGTGGGCTCTCGGCCCGCATGGCAAGCCTTATCACTTGCTCCGTCATAAGCTTCAACTTCAGTAATTTTTTTAGCCACTTCACCTTTATCGGTGCGTTTAACCAGATGCTTTCCCAAAATATTTTGACAAACCTCAACCGGATTTCGATCAAAAAAATCTTTTTTTAATATTGTGCTCATAAATAACTAAATTATCCATCTGAATTTTACAATAAAATAAAACTATTTCAAAAAACAAAATTGATCTTACTCTTAAAAGAAACCGATTCGGCTGATAACAGTTGATAAACATCATTAATCTCAAAATAAAAAGAGGGGTAACTTAAAAGCAAGAAGCTTGGTCAATTAAGCTTTTTATTGGATGCAAGTATCTATTCTTGACATTATTACTTATTAGTTTTATAGTAAAGAAGAACATTAACAAACTACTCTGCTGTAAATTGCGGAAAGGGGTGAAATCGATGGCTGAAAAAAGTTCAATCGGTTTATCGGATAGACAGCTAAAATTAGTAATAAGAAAACAGAAAGAGTTTAGAGGAGAAAAAATTGAATCGGAAACGCTTCTGGAAGAAGCATTCAAAATCAGGCATAAAATTTTTTGTGAACAGTTGGGTTGGGTCGAACCATCAAAAGAAAATGGTAAAGAAAAGGATCGATATGATAAATTCGCAACTCATTTCGGAGTATATGACGGAGAAAAACTATGCGGCTACTTCCGTCTTCTGAATTCCGACCAAGAATTTATGTTAGAGGATGAATTCAATGAACTGCATCCGGGTGATAAAGCAGTCCCGGGAAAAGGAAGTTCGGCGGAAATATCGAGGCTGGCAATAAGTAGCAGGAGGAAAAAGATAAAAAAATTCGTTACGGCAATGCTCTTGTATAGAATCATTTATCAATGGTTCGTTAAAAATAACAAACAGTATTGCTATGTAGTAGTAACAGAAGAATATCTGCAATCTTTACAGAAAGTTTTCCCATTTAGAAAGATCGGGAAGATAAACTACTACCAACCCGAAACCGCCACAACCGCAGCGATAGCATCGCTCAAAGAAACAAATAAGGTATTGGCGGAAACTTCGGAAGAATTTTTAAAGTGGCTACGGACCGGACTAAAATAGTCTGGTCTTTTTCTTTAATCTCTGGTATAGTTTAAAAAAACAGTCCGGTATGAATTTAACACTGAATTACTACCTATTACTACTATTTGCCACTTTCAATTTGATTCTGGCTATAGTGGTTCATTTCAATAATGAAAAAAATAAAGTAGCTACTTGGTTCAGTTTGATATTGGGGGGAACTACCTTATGGATATTTACCAACGCAATGACTCTCAGAGCCACAGATGTTGAATCGGGAATCTTTTGGTCCCAGATCAGTTATTTCAGTGCAGTAATAATAGCTGCTGCATTTTTTTATTTCAGCCTGGTATTTCCGGACATAACCAGCAGAAAAATAGACCGGTACATACCCAAAAAAATACATAAAATATATCTTGCCGTAGCTGTTCCCTTGGTTACCGTAACCGTATTCATTCCCGAATTTACGGTTAGAGATGTTAACTTGTATCCGTGGCAAATTTTTACCGGTCCCGGAATTTATATCTTCAGCTCCTTCTTTTTATTGACCATAATTTGGACTTTTAGAAACCTGATAGGAAAATATTTCATATCTACGGGTATAGAAAAGATGCAACTGCGCTACCTTTTTTCCGGCATGCTGCTCACAACCGTGTTGGCCGGGATCACAAATTTAATTCTTCCCGTTTTTTTTGGTAATTACGAATTCGTATGGATCGGCCCCCTTTTCACCGCTTTTCTCATCTTTTCGATTACCTACACCATATTGAATTATCGGCTGCTGAATATAAGAATTTTGGCCAGCCGAGCATTGATTTATCTTTTGTCTTTCTCAATAACTTTAGGAATAATTTATTACCTGTATCGATTAAAAACCGGGATGGACTATCTGAGCATGGAATTATTTCTCTTTTTTGCAATTATAGCCTCCATCGCCATCTTTAAAGTAGTTTTTAATATTTCAGAAAAATTGGGAGTAAAATATCTTTATTATTCCTTTTACTCTTACGAAAAAGTTATTAAAAATTTATCAAAAGAGCTTAACAGAATTCTGGATTTTGATAAGTTGTGTGAATATATTACATCCACCTTGATAGAAAGCATGAACCTGGAAAGAGCCGTTGTCTTGGTAAGAGGTGATGACACCCGTTTCAAAATTGGAAACAATATAGGATTCAAAAGAGAAAACGGTATCTCCATGGTAAAAAATCAATTTTTGGTCGAGTGGCTACAAAAAAACAAAAAGCCCTTAATCTATGACGAGCTCTCTTTAATTCTGCATAATAATAGAAAAAAAGAGGAAGAAATAAAAAATCTCCAATCGGATATGAAGAAAATCGAAGCGGAAGCCTGCCTACCTCTCATATATAATGAAAAGATAATAGGGTTGATGGTTTTGGGTAATAAAAAATCAAGAGAGCCGTTTACCGTAAAAGATATCGAGCTGTTAACCACTCTTTCAAATCAAGCTTCAATAGCAATTAAAAATGCCAAGCTATACGCTGAAGTTGAAAATCTCTCCCAAAATCTGGAAAGAAAAGTGGAGGAGAAGACGAAAGAGCTTCGAAAGGCGCTGGATGAGCTCAAGGCGGCCAATCGCAGCAAAACGGAATTCATAGCCATGTCCTCTCATCAACTGAGAACTCCCCTAACCGCCATGAAAGGATATATTTCAATGATTAAAGAAGAAAGATACGGAGAAATCCCGGATGAGACAAAAGAAAAACTCGAAGACGTGCTGGCCTCTACAGAAAGGCTTATCAATATAGTCAATCAACTTCTCGACATCTCCCGGATTGAGCTGGGTAAAATGAAGGCGGCAACCGAAAAAGAAGTTTTAAATGATGTTGTCATGTCCACCTTTCGAGAAATGGAAGAGGAAGGAAGAGAAAAAGATCTTGAAATGAACCTGAATCTACCTTCGGAGACCATCGAGGCTGATATCGATCGTAAAAAAATAGAGGAATCGATAATAAACCTCATAGATAATTCTATTAAATACACGGATAAAGGAAGCATAGAAGTCGGTCTTGAAAAAAAAGAAAAGGAAGCGATTATTTACGTAAAAGATACCGGAGAGGGTCTTTCCGAACAGGAAAAGAAAGATATTTTCAAAAGCTTCACCAGAGGCGATTCCGGAAAGAAAAGAACCGGAGAAGGAGCCGGCCTGGGGCTTCATATAGCTCAAAAATACGTCTCCCTCCACGAAGGAGATCTTTATGCGAAAAGTGAAGGAAAAGGGAAAGGGGCCACCTTTTTCATTGAGCTACCTCTTTTTTTAAATTAGAAATCAATAACATCTCTCTTTTTGAATTCGGATGGCGATATTTTCAGTTGAGATCATATACATTGATCGCTTCGAACTTTTAACTTCTCAACTCAAGTTTTTTATTTCTCTAATTACTTTCAAAGCTTTCTCGGCACTTCTTTCCTTATCCTTGATTTCAAGAATGAGATCGAAGTCAAATTTGTCCATTTTTTTTAAAAAGTTTTTAAAATGATCCAAGTCGATATGCTCATTGTGTCTTCCTTTCCTTTCTCCCGGTTTTTGAGAACTGTAATGAACAATCGGCAACCCGTCTTTCCTTTTCCAAGTCTTAAAAACTTTTCTCAATAAAAATTCAAGCTTCTCATCTTTGTTGTTTATTTCGTGGTGAAGATTGTCAAAAGTTACCGGAATATCGATTTTTTCGGATATATTCAAACAATCGATAACGGAATAACTCTTTTCATCATTTTCAATAATCAATCTTTTTTTAATCTTTTCAGGCAAGCCACGATACCTGTCAACAAATCTCTTCATGCTCTCATTTTTATTTTCATAAACTCCCCCGACATGAATATTCACCTTTGCACTACTATCCAGTCCCAGTAAATCCAAAACTTCAGTGTGGTAAGTGAGTTCTTCAACGGCTTTCTTAAAAACCGTTCGCCTATTCGAATTCAAAACGGTATACTGGCCGGGATGCATTGTTATTCTCATCTCCGCTCTATTTATCTTTTTCCCTATTTCTTCAAATCTTCCAGAGAATTCACTCCTCCAATCAACTTGATTTATCTTATGAGAAGCAAACGGAATCAGATCGGAAGTTATTCTTAAAAAGAGTAGGTTATTTTCAATATTGTAGTCAACCATCCTTTCCAAACAATTCAAATTTACCCGAACAGTCTCAAGAAATCTATCTCTTGAAAATGATTTCAGTCTGAATGTTCTACTCGCTCGGCAATCCAAAGATAAATTTATGCACGGATATCCTACTTTCATCTTCTATTTTTATCAGTTAATCAAAAATCTTTTTAAAATCGAAATATTTATAAATTAATATGGGAGGCAGTCCAGTTATTTTTTAAAAATTTTGAACCTAATTTTCAATATTCATTCCAGGATTTAATTTCCAATTCTTCCTTTTTCAGTTTTAAGATTGATTCCAAAAAAAGTTCCGCAACCCTGATGTCAGTAATTAAGGGAATGGAGCTATTCACCGATATTCTTCTCAAATAATGTCTCTTTTCGTCATTTTTTTCAGCCTCGGTAATTATAGCCAAGTCAATTCTCTTTTTCATCTTTTCCGAATCATCAACCCTTGCAAAGCTCAAGTTATTTTTTTCAAAAATCTTCTCATTTTCTCCATTAATATAAAAAATAACTCCCTTTTCATTCAATCTTTTAAATTTTGAAATCAGGGAAGCCGTTAACTCATCTCCGTTCAATCCAATAAATATAACTTCGGGAGATATATCATAGCCGATTGAATTCATGCTTTTCAAAAAGGCCTCTTCCGTGCTTTTCCCCATGCAGGCCACTTCTCCGGTTGACTTCATTTCAACACCTTTCAAGCAATCTGCACCGGTCAATCGTGAAAGGGAAAAGCGGGGAACTTTCACTCCTACAGCTTCCTTCCTTCTCTCTTCAAAATCATTTGTATTGATATCTTCTTCCAGCATTGCCCGAATACTCTTTTCAATCAAATTGCTTCCGCTAATTTTAGAAACGAAAGGAAAGCTCCTGGAGGAACGTAGATTGCACTCTATTACCCAAACCCTTCCTTCTTTCTTTAAAAACTGAATATTAAAAGGTCCCGTAATATGAAGTTTTTCGGCAATCATCTTAGACACCTCAACCATCTTTTCGACTAAGCTCCTCCTCGTCTTCTGAGGCGGGTGGATAAGGGTAGCGTCTCCACTATGTGTTCCGGCGAACTCTACATGCTCGGAAACGGCATAGTCCAATAGTTTTCCCTTACCGGCGACGGCATCTATTTCCATTTCTTCAGCTTCCCTTATGAATTCGGACACGACAACCGGGTGATCTTCGGACAGCTTTTTTACTTTTTCCAAAAATCGATCCAGTTCCTCAAAATTATGGACCACCCTCATCGAGGTTCCGGAAAGAACATAAGACGGCCTCAATATAACCGGAAAACCCACTTTTTCAATAAATTTTGAAACACTTTCTTTATTTTTAGCTTCTTCCCATCGTGGCTGATTTACCCCTATTTCATCAAGTATTTTGGAAAATTCGTATCTGTTTTCCACCCTGTCTATTGAAGCGGCCGGCGTTCCCATTATTTCAAAATCATTTTCATCCAAAAAAAGTGCCAGATTATTGGATGACTGTCCTCCTACGGAAACAACGACCCCCATCGGTTTCTCTTTTTCCAATATGTCCAGAACCCTCTCTTTTGTCAGTTCTTCAAAGTAGAGCTTATCACAGATATCATAATCGGTAGAAACGGTTTCCGGATTACAGTTTATCATTACCGTACGATAACCTCTTTCTTGAATGGCGGTTGCGGCAGAAACCGAGGCCCAATCGAATTCAACCGAACTGCCTATTCGATAGACACCGGAACCTATAACGACAATTTTCGCTTCCCCCTCTACTTTTTCGCCTTTATTTTTTTCTTTATTTCTATTGGTGTAAGTTAAATAGAAATAATTAACCTTTTTTTCATAACCCGAAGTCGTAGCTTTAATTTTTTTTATTGTCGGCAATATGTTTCTTCTCTTTCTCAAATCACGAATAAAAACCTCTTCTTTATCAACCAGACGGGCAATTTGCAAATCCGAAAAACCGTTTTTTTTGGCAACAAAAAGATCTTCATCGGTCAATTCTTTATTTTTTTTGGTTTTTAATCTTTCCGATATCTCAACAATCTTTTTCAATTTTTTAATAAAAAATTTGTCAATCTTAGTTAATTGATGAATTCTTTCAACTGAATATTCGCTTTTGAGAGCTGACTCAATAAAAAATACCCTGTTTTCGCCGGGAGTTTTGAGACCTTTCTCGATTTCGGAATCGGCAAATTTTTCATTTGTAATGAATCCCGGTTTTTTTTCGGTCATTCTCAACCCTTTCTGTATCGCTTCTTCAAAGCTCTCGGCGATTGCCATGACCTCTCCCACACTTTTCATTCCGGTGCCGACTTTTCTTGAGGCTTTGCTAAATTTTTCAAAATCCCATCTCGGCACCTTGCAAATCACATAATCCAAAAGAGGCTCGAAGTTTTCGAGTGTTCGGCCCGTAGTATCATTTTTTAATTCCGAAAGATTATAGCCTATTGCCAGTTTAGCGGCAATAAAGGCCAAAGGATAGCCCGTAGCCTTGGATGCCAGAGCGGAAGACCTTGATAGCCTTGCATTCAGCTCTATAACTCGATAATCACCGTTCTCCGGGTTGAGTGCAAATTGAATGTTGCATTCTCCTATTATTTCAAGGTGGTTCACGATTTCAGCTGAAACGGATCTCATTTTTTCCAGATCTTCTTTTTTTAAAGTTTGCGACGGAGCAACAACTATACTTTCTCCCGTGTGAACACCGACCGGATCAAAATTTTCCATATCACAAATTATGGAACAATTTCCTTCCCTATCCCTTACAACTTCAAACTCTATCTCTTTCCATCCCTCCAAAGATTTTTCAATTACCAAACTTTCTTCATCGGTAAAATTTTTTTCGAGAAGAAGAGACCGAACTTCTTCTTGGTTATAATAAATTCCGGAATCTTTCCCGCCCAAAGAATAAGATGATCTGATATTTATCGGATACCCCACATCTTCAGCCGCCGACAAAACATCTTCTCCTTTTTTAACTATTGTATTTTTTGCCATCGGAACTCCCATCTTTTTCATCTCTTCGGAAAAAACGGTTCTGTCTTCCGTTTTAATGACCGTCTCGATAGAGGTGCCCAATATTTTCACATCGTATTCTTCAAAAACATTTTGATTGTAAAGCTCAACACCGCAATTGAGAGCCGTTTGTCCTCCGAAAAATAATAAGACCCCGTCAGGCTTTTCTTTTTTTATTATTTTTTTTACAAAATAAGGATTTACGGGTAGAAAATATATTTTATCCGCTAATTTTTTGCTGGTTTGAATCGTAGCAATATTGGGGTTTACAAGAACAGTTTCTATTCCTTCTTCCCGCAAAGCTTTTAAGGCTTGAGATCCCGAATAATCAAACTCTCCCGCCTGCCCGATCTTCAAAGCCCCACTTCCCAAGACTAAAACCTTCTTTAAATTTTCACTTCTCATGATTAAATATTTTACTTCTTTTGCTCATTAAAATTTTTAAGATTATATCAGATAACACTCACCAATAAAATAAGGAGTCGAATCGGCTGGATCGGTTAGGACTTATATTTTGAGGTAATCAACATATAACCGGTCAAATAATTGGCTTTTTTAAAAAACCAATGTTTCCGGATTAGCCCCCAAACTTTTTAAAGAGGCGGATATGTCTTCATTGAAAGCCGGAGGGCCACAAAGATAAAATTTTTGGGAAAAGTTATCTATTTTGTTTTTTAGAAACTCTTCATCAATCATTTTATCTTCATAACCTTTTTTGCTCTCATCGGTCAGAGTCAATATTAAATTGTTCGGCTTTTTCGAAAATATTTCTTTCAATTCCTTTTCTAAAATTATATCCTTTGCGGTTTTGTTGCTGAAAATAAGTTTATTATTTTTAATCTCCTCCTTCTTTTTCAAATCTCTCAAAATACTTACAAAGGGCGTTATCCCCGCACCTCCGGCTATAAAAGTTCCTTCGCCTTTGTACTTTATCGTTCCCCATGGATCCCCGATGAGCAGCTCTTCTCCCGTTTCCAGTTCATGTATATTTTTGGTTACTCCGTCATGATCGTAATATCCTTTAATTATGAACTCCAATACTTTGTCTCGGTTCAGTGATGTGAATGTAAAGGGCCTACCCTCCTCGGTCCAACCCTTTTTATTTATTGCTACTTTCGTGGCCTGCCCCGGTTCGAATGAATAACCGTCAGGCTTTTCTACAATAAAGCTCTTTACATCATGAGTGATGAATCTTTTTGCCAGTATTTTTACCACTTTTTTATCGGACATATTTGGATGTTGGTTAGCTAATAAGAGTCTAATATTTTAAATTATTTAAAATAGATTAATAAATTTAAATCCTTGTAATCTTCATAAATTTAAAAATCATCACTTCAAGTCAAGGCCTAATGAATAATTTATCCAAAGCTATGATTTTTTTAACCAATAAACATTCTAATTTTCCGTCTTTTTCATTTCCGAATACGGTTACCTCGTCGCCTCTTCTCATTTTTTTAAAATCGACTTCTTTGTTTTTTTCGCTAAAATCTTCCTCCAGCAGATATGTTTCGATAAACAATGTTTCGCTATTGAAAGATAGCGTTTTTTCCTCTTCTTTTCTTGTATCTTTTGCCTTAATTTTTCCATTTTTAATCTCCTCTATAACCACATCGATCCTTTTATAAGTCCCTTTTTCCGTTTTTTTTCTTTTATTGAAGTCTTTTATTTTTTTAGAAGTTTTTCTGCCTCCCAAACTTTTTAAAAACTTATTTTTATTTTTCCGCAACTCGACTTCGAACTGTTTTTGAGCCTCCTTCCACTTTCTGTCATCGCCTCTATCTTGCTCCATGAAATTACGAAAAATATTATTTATTTTGCTTCCGGTAAAATTGGGCTCGAAATTCTCGAGATCTCGGTAGAATTCAATTGGACTATCCTCATAAAAAATTAATACTTTATCAAGTGTTTTCTTGTAATTTCTCGTAAGAGACCTTATCAAAACATGGTGGAAAGCGTCAAAACTTTGTCCGAAATCATCAAATAAATTATTAACCTTGTAAAAATGTGAAAATATTTCTCTAAAATCGGAAAAAAGTTTTTCTCCGAATAGAAAAGATTTTTTGCTGATTGTTAAAGAAGACAAAAGCGGATCTTTCTTCTCATCAACACTTAAAAGTTTTGCACTTTCATCAAAATATTTTTCATAATATTTTGTTCCATGCATTATTCTGAAATACATGAGATTGGCTCTCATCATACTTTCAAGAGTAAATAGTTTTATTAAAAATCTTAATGTTTGATTGAAGTCTTCTTCCGTCTCTTCAGGAAATCCATAAATCAATGAGATATTAAAATTTATTCCCACCTGATCCAAAATTTTAAAATTCTCCCATGCTTTTTCCAAATCGATATTCTTATTTATTATTCTTTGCATCCTGGGAGATCCGGTTTCCACTCCCGTAAATATCGCATGGCAACCCGCTTTTTTCATTTTAAAAATCATCTCCTTGTCGAGTGTATCAATTCTGGCAGAGCAAAACCATTTGATTTTTAATTCTTTTTCGATAAGCAAATCACAGAATTCAATAACTATTTTCTTATC
The DNA here is from genome assembly GCA_003551845.1 of Candidatus Nealsoniibacteriota bacterium. GTDB lineage: Bacteria > Patescibacteriota > Minisyncoccia > Minisyncoccales > PWPS01 > PWPS01. Next base: position 18,032 of record PUNQ01000031.1, on the reverse strand, counting down.
AAAAGTAAAATTATCATGTAAAAAGGAAAAAATACGCTTGTTATGCTTTTTATGCAGTAACTCAATTTCATCAACCAATCTTTCAACGCTTTTCATTCTGAACTTTTTTTTCCAAAACCTGCTGGTAGAACAAAAATGACAATTAAAGGGGCATCCTCTGCCCGGATCAATCGGAACTATGCTCATTTTGTCAAAGTCATCAACAAGAGAATAGTCCGGAACCGGTAATTGATCCAAATCATCAATAAGCTTTATTTTCTCGTTTTCAACAATTTTACCGTCTTTTCTATAAACAATTGCAGGAATATCACAAAGAGAAGACTTTTTCTCAATTGCCGATACGAGATCCCCGATCATCGCCTCCGCTTCTCCCTTGACTATGATGTCTATGAATGGGAATGCGTCCATTGATAGTTTTGCCGTTGCGGTGGCATGCGGTCCCCCAAAAATAATTTTGACATTTTTATTCCTTTTTTTTATCTTTTCCGCAATTTTCAGATTAATATGATAAGTGTTACAAATGCCGTAAAGACCAACTACTTCGGGGTCTTTTTCTTCTATAATGGAAACCAATGAATCAATACTCTTTCTTATCGGGTCTTTCTCAAAAAGCTCATTTTTAAAAAACAAATTATGAGGAAAAATAATATCGATATCGTGCCCTTCATTTTTTAAAATGGTTCCGATACTGATTATGCCCAGCCCCGAACACTTTAATCTTTTTTCCTTGCTGATGTAAAACGAATCAATAAAAACTATTTTCATCTTATCTCATTATTTTAATTTAAGCTTAACATAAAAAATAAAAACGGTTGCACCTTGTTAACATCTGAAAACAATTGCCCATAAAACAAAAAGTGTCGTTGTAAAGACATTCAACGAACTCAGCCAAATCTTTTTAAAGTATGAGTTAAAATTAAAAGTGGGATATTGAAATTCAAAAAAATGAAAGATAATTTTTGATCTTATCCGTTAATTAACTACCTGTTTAACTCCTTAAATTCATCATCAATGACGGCTTCTACAACCTCGCGCCGGTCAATGGTAATCACAATAACATGAGAGGACTCAGCTTCCTCCAAATCCTCCCCTTCTTCAACCGGGCCATAGCCGGAATAAGTGGGTTCAAAACTAAAACTGACTTCAAAAACAGATTCGTCGACCTCTTCAGTGTCGAGAAGTCTTAGGTTGTCACCTCCGCGCTCCGTAAATGTCGGGGACTCCGTTTTAATCCACTCCTCTGCCAAAAGTCCCGCATCACTTCCGAAAAAGGGCCTTTCTCTGTCCGGTTCGACGATATCTTCATCTTCTTCCTCTTCAATAAGCCCCTCTTCCTCTTCAGCAACCTCCTCACTGACTTGATCTTTTTCTTCCGAATCATCTTCTCCACTTAAGTAAAAACCGCCGAAAACTGACAAAGAAAAAAGTAAAATTAATGCAAGGCTAATAATTATCGGTTTTTTCTTGTCCGTTATTCGCAATTTTTTTGATAGCCCTACTGAGCTTGACCGGTCCGTTTTTCCAGTAACAGTCGACTTTTCATCTTCGGATCCGGATAATGAATCGAAGGATGCACTTATCTCTTCTTTACTCCACCCGGCATCAATAAGAGCTTTTTCAATTTCAGCTCTGGAATAACCGGCTTCCAGCTGTTTATTTATATAATTGATCACTTCCTCATTCCGCATTCTATTTAACGATTAATTAATAATTTATTTAACAGTTTGCAAAATTATTTCCGTCAATGAGCACTATCCAAGTCTAACAAACAAAGACAGCTATTTTCAAGATAATAAGGTTTTTTATGTTTGTTAATCATTATCACTGCAAAAACGAATCCGACACCGTATCATTTTTCAGATTTACAAATAAATTACTTCTTCCCGATCGATCTCAATATTTCATAAGTCGCAAAAAGAAGAAATCCGATACCCAAACCGATAAATAAGCCTGCAACTATTTCGTTATACAAAAATCCGAATCCCAAACCGGCTAAAACTCCGGCCGGAATAAATAATCCACCGGGTGAATCATCGTCTTCGCTGATTTCTTTTTTAATCTTTTTGAAAACTTCTTCTTTGATTTCTTTCTTTAATTCTTCCTTTTTTTCTTTTTCCATAATACTTATATTTTTTGGTTTATTTCTTTATACTTCCATTTTGAAAAAAAGACAATATCTAATCTATTTTTTTATAAGCTTTTTTGAGTTTATCAGCTGAATATTTGAGGCGGGCTCGTTCTTCTTTTGATATTTTTAAATCAAATCTTTTCTCTATTCCGTTTTCACCGATAACCACCGGTAGGCTTAGACTTATCCCCTCTACTCCGCACCTTCCTTTCGGATCATGTGAAACCGGTAAAACCCTGCGCTTGTTAAAAAGAATCGATTCCGTTATCTGGCCGGCACCGGCGGAGATAGCGTAATAAGTAGCACTTTTACCCTTTATTATTGAGTAAGCGGCATTTTTGGCCTCTTGAAAAATTTCCTCTTTTTCATTCTCAGTTAAATCGGAAAAATCTTCCAAAGAGACATTTCCGATGGTGGCTGTAGACCAAAGAGGCAACTCGCTGTCTCCATGCTCTCCAACTATATAGGCATGTATACTCTGGGGACTGACTTGAAGCCTTTGACTTAAAAGAGATCTGAACCGGGCCGAATCCAAAATGGTTCCCGAACCTATTATTCGATCTTTTTTATCCGGATACATCTCTCCGATGTAATGAGTCAATATGTCCACGGGATTGGTTATGATAAGCAAAATCACTTCCGGATTTTCCGAAAAAATTTTTTCGGCGACTTCACTTACTATCTGTAAATTTTTTGTCGTTAGGTCTAATCTGGTATCTCCTTCTTTTTGCGAAGCTCCACAAGTTATTATAGCTATTTTACTGTCTCGAACATCTTTATAACTTCCGTTTTTAACTTTCGTATTTCCCCTGAAAGGAACCGAATGCTGCAAATCCATGACTTCCGCTTCTACCAATTCGTGATCTATATCAATAAGCGCAATTTCTTCCAAATTATCTTCCATAATTAAGCTGTAAGCGATAGTACTACCTACGAAGCCGGCTCCTATTATGGTCACTTTTCGCATAGACAATTTAATTTTGATTTGAGATTTCTTCGGCTTTTTCAAAAAGGTATCCTATTCGAGAATCTCTCACTTCCGGACCCCATTCCGCTTCTACCTCCGTAAAACAGCGAGCTGCCTCTTCGGAAAGAATCCAGCCACATTCTTCTTCCACTAAGCGACAATCGGCATAATTTAAGCACTCGGCTCCCGGTAAATGTTCACAAGTGCTTTCCATGGGTTCCGGTTCGCAAAGCTCTCCGCTACACCCACTTACCACACAATCATTGTCAACATCATTGTCAACAACAAGCAGATCTTCATCGACCTCAATTGTTGAGACCATATTTTCAACCTTCTCCAAGTACCCTTCCTCATTGGGATCCATTACACTTCGAGATGTGATTATTGCCTTGTCATCAATTTCATATATGAAATATTCGACTTCATTACCCAGGCCACCCTCCGCAGTAAAGCCGTATCCTTCCCTGTCGGCAAAACTTTTACTTTCCACTTCGGAAATAATTTCCAGAATCTCAGACTCTTCCTCCATTTTTTCATTAGCCAACCGTTCCAAATCGACTGCTCCAACAACTTCCAAGAAAAAGGTAAATCCATCCGTTATTTCCGTCATTTGACTATCGGGCCCGACATAGGTTACCTTCAGCCTTCCTTCTTCATAATTAGCAGTTGCTTCTCGAGGAATTCTCATAGAAACACCCATTCTTCTGCTTTCATAAGTTTTCATGGCTTCCGTTTTTTCAATCACTTTTACCACGGAAGCTTCTCCTTGCATCGGATAGCTTTCCATAAGCGGGCCGTCAACCCAAACCTGCACCTTATTTCCGATTTCCAAATTTTCAAAATCGGTAAGATTTCCATCAATATCGATGATTTCAGTGTCTTCGGTTACAGTCATATAAGCCGCATCCCCTCTCAAATCAGCGGGGTCCCGATACTCTTCGGAAAGAATCCCTTCGGCCATCAAAAACTGATTTTCATCAAGCTGATATATAATCCCTTCCAAAGTCGGCTCTTCCGGATCAACCGGTCCGGCGGGACCGTAAAAATGATAAAACAGAAGCAAGGCGACGATAAGAAAAGCTATTATATGTTTTAAATTTTTCTTAACCATAGTTTTTTTGTTTACCTTTTATTTAAGTTTAGCAAATTTATTAAAAATAGATAAGCTACAAAAACGAAGCTTGATATTTTATTGGTGAAGTCTTAAAAATATTCAACTCAAAACAAGAGGAAGAAACTAAAATCCGATTCAGTCTCGCTTCAATAAAAATAAGTAGGGCTTTGATTTAAGCAAAATTCGAACCGAAAAAAGTGTAATATGATTTGCTTTTTGTTTTTTAACGTTGCTTTGATAGACCTTGTTCAGTTTTCCCAGGGAAGATCCTTCCTTCCGAAATGACCCATCCCGGATAAGTTTTGATAAATGGGCCTCTTTAAGTCCAAAGACTCGATTATTCCCCGGGGAGTTAGATCATACCCTTCTATCCGTTCCGTTTTGCCGTCAAGCTCTACAATCTTCATTACCGGCTCTCTTTTTCCTATTGCATAAGCTAATCTCACTAAAGCCTCGTCGGCACCATTTTTTTTAAGATAATCAAGAGCGACCTTTCTTGCCATATAAGCGGCGCTCCTATCGACTTTAGTGGGATCTTTTCCGGAAAAGCATCCTCCACCGACCGGAACTCGGGGTCCGTATGAATCAACAACTATTTTTCTGCCCGTAAGCCCGGCGTCAGCATCAAAACCGCTCATAGCCCAATCTCCGGCCGGATTGATTATAATGTTACATCCCTCAAAATTAACATTGAAATCATTCTCCGAAATCCATAATTTTACCATCTTTTCAATTTCCTCCTTTTTAAGGTCGGCCATGCTTACCACGACGAGATCCACTTTGTTTTCGTTAATCGTTACTTGAGTTTTCCCGTCTTTCTTATGTTTTTCATACAAAAATTTACATAAACTTTTGGCTAAAAAATGCTCCTGAGGGATGAATTCCGAATTTTCTCTGCACGCATAACCGACCATTATTCCCTGATCTCCGGCACCGCCCGTATCCACTCCTTGAGATATTTCGGGACTTTGCTTGGAAATATTTACTTCGACTGAAATTTTTTGATCGTATCCACATTGGCTGTATATTCTTTGCGCGCAACCCTCATAATCTACCTTCGCTTTGGTTGTTACTTCTCCCATTATTTTAATTTCTCCGTGCCCACCCATGACCTCCACAGCCACTCTACTATTTTTATCTTTCTTCAAGCATTCATCCAAAATGGCGTCCGATATTTGATCACAAACCTTATCCGGATGTGAGGGTGTTACGAATTCTGCAGTCCTGATATTTTTATTCATATGATTGTTAAAAATTACTTTTGAGCATTAAGAGTTATAAAGTCGATTAATTGTGCGGGAAGACTTTGGTTCGTTGTCTTTCTTTATATCACAAGTTTCGTTAATTACAATTTTTAGCTTTTGTAAAACTATTTTATTGTTTGCTCCATCAACTACATAACTTGCCAAAAAGCCTTATTCAATCAAATCACGAATCTGGCAACAAGCTCATAACATCTTTTTCCTCAAAAAGAAAAAGTGTATAAAGAAGCTTTTCCCGAGGATTTTCAACCTTAAACTTGATCTCCGATTCATTGATTTCCACTACACCGTAATCTTGCATCTTCTCAAATATTGTTTTTACTTCCTCAATTAGATTTTCACTAAAATTATAATCATCTTTAATTTTTTGAAGAGAAAAGCTGCTTTTATAGGAAAGATTAGTTATTATATGTTTTATAAGTTGCTCTTTCGGACTCAATAAATAACCTACGAAATTGTAGTTTTCAGGCTCTTCCGCAAAAGATCTTAAGGCATTGCACTCCATTTTTTTCCCGATTCTCGACATAGCCATATGACCGACTCCTAAAATTGAATTCATTTCATCAACGGGGTATGCCACATAATTGGTTTTGAAACGGCTGCTATTTTCTTTTTTGAAGGCTATTGAATTGGCATCATTGGCATTTTGAGTTGCTCTTAAGTGCTCTCTATTCACGTCGTAATCATTCTTTTTTGCAATATTCAAAATTTCAGGGACTGATTTCTTATAAAGCTTTTTTCTGATCTTGAAAAATGTACTTCTGTCTTTTTTATACACCTTTTTCAAATATTTATCTTGAGGCTGTAGCGGATATATGCTTATTCGATCCGGTCCAATTTCAGCAAGCTTTTCAAAATTCTCAATTATTGATTTTTCATCCTCTTCATAGAGCCCTATCATCAAATCCACATTGATTATGTCAAAACCGATTTTTTTAGCGTCGCTTATCACTTCTCGGACCTTCTTTTCTTTTTGTTTTATTCTGTTGCTGAGCTCCAAAACTTCTTCGTTAAAAGACTGGACTCCTATACTCAATCTGTTTATTCCGTATTTTTTTAGGATTTTCAACTTCTTTTCATTTGTTGTTCTCGGATCATTTTCAACTGTACGTTCTCCATTTTTACGAAATTCAAAATTTGAAAACACAGCCTTCATAAGCTTATCCAAAAGCTTCTCCGAAAGTATTCCCGGATCCCCGCCCCCGACATACAAATTATCAAAAACCTCATTTCTAAAGTGTTCCTCAAAAAAATTAAGATAACAAATTAATCTATCTATATACTCTTCCAATTCGCTTTCATTTTCCAGTTTCGAGCTCGAAGTGTAGCAATAGGCACACTTTTCAATGCAATACGGCACATGAACGTACAAGCTTAAATTTCCTTTCTTTTCATTCAAAAAATTATTCCATGCCTTCAGATAGTCGGACATCGATATCTCTTCTTTTTTATATAAAATATTCGGCAACGTGGAAGATATTGAATAATTTTCATCCGAACCTATAACACCGAAGTCGATCATGCTTTCATAAATTCGTTTTTTTTGCTCAAAATGATTGTTCATTTCATAAAATAAATAGAGAATTCAATTCCAATATTAGCACATATTAACTAAAAACCCCACTTTTACACCTCGTAGGTGTAAAAATTAAAAACACAAAAGCACCGGAAAATTCCGGTGCTTTCATTGCTTGCCGACTGTCAAAAACAATTTACTTTTTAGCTTTTTCAAATCTCTTTTCAATTTCATCCCAATCAACAACATTCCAAAAATTACTTATGTACTCTCCTCGCTTATTTTGATAATTCAGATAATAAGCATGCTCCCAAACGTCGAGATTTAAGAGAGGCTCATATCCGTCCGTTACCGGGCTATCATGTCCGCCAGTGGAATAAACTTCCAGGCCCTTGCCTGCCTTTACCAGCCATGCCCAGCCTGATCCGAAATGAGATCCGGCCACCTCTTCAAATTCAGTTTTGAAATTTTCAAAACTACTGAATTCTTCTTCTATCATTTTCAAAAGATCTCCCTCCGGACTCTTCTTTCCGGAAGGACTCATGCCGCCGAAGAAAAGAATGTGATTGGCATGGCCTCCGCCATTATTTCTGACTGAGGTTTTAATTTTATCCGGAAGCTCATCGAGCCCCTTCAAAAGCTTATTTAGCTCCCAATCTTCAAAAGCGGTTCCTTGTAACGTTTTGTTTAGTTTGTCAATGTATCCTTGATGATGCTTTGTATGGTGAATCTTCATCGTTTTTTCATCGATAAAAGATTCCAACGCATCATAAGAATACGAGAGTTCGGGTAGTTGATGGTTCATAATTTTTTTGGTTAATTTTTAATTTTCTATATTTTTTAATTTAAATGATATTAAGGTTAAGAGGAGACCCAATCTATTCGTAATAATTTTATTGATAACTATTACTATTAGTAAATATAACATACTCAAAAATAAATGCAACCCCTATTTTTACACCTCGTAGGTGTAAAAATGGGGGTGCTTCTTTACAAAACAAAAAAAATTAATTAAAATAGTTTTACGCTATTAAAAAACATGCCCGGGTGCTGGAATCAGGTATACAGGGCGGATTCAAAATCCGCTGTTCGCAAGGACATGTGGGTTCGATTCCCACCCCGGGCACATTCATATTCATTCTATAAATTATAAATCCCGCCTTTTTAGCGGATTTTTTATTTTAATTATAATTTAATTTAAGCAGGTAAGCGACTAACCGATCAATTTTTTACCTTGGAAAAACCATCTTCTCTCTTTAAAAAGTGTAGCTCTCAAAAACACCCTATTTTTACACCTACGAGGTGTAAAAAAGGGGGTTAGCGGGATCTTTTCTCCTTTATCTTTTGAAAAATCAATCCGGTTGCAATACCCAGCATAGCCCCGGCCAACACATCAAGGGGCCAATGGAGTCCGGTATGTACTCTGGATAAAGAAATTAAAATCGAACAGATATAGAGAAATATTCCCAATCTTTGATTTTTAAAAAAGATAACGGTCGAAAGAGCGAAGAAAAACGTAGCATGAGAAGAGGGAAAAGCCGGCGAAGCCTCTTTGGGAACCAAAGGGTCAAACCCCAAAACCACAAAGGGTCTCTCTCGGGGCATGAATATCTCAAAAGGTGTAACTATGAATATTTTGGTGAAAATTCCGGCCAATACGGCTTGAAAGCTTATGGGGCCATATTTAACCTTGTCTTTTATAGTCAAAAGAATTAGAAGAAATATGATTCCGAAAGGCAAAAATTTAGCTAATGCGTGACTTGTGAAATCAAGATAATAATTTTGACCCGCAAATCGGTGAATGTATTCAAATATTGTTAAATCAAGATTGAGCATTTCTTACCAAATTATTTAAAAGGCCGACTACGGTTAGGGGTCCCACTCCCCCGGGAACGGGAGTAACCAAGGCTTTTTCTTTTACCGATTCCGTATCCACATCACCCGTTAGCACACCGTCTATCTTTGAAGTTCCGGCATCAATCACCACTGCTCCCTTTTTAATCATATTCCCGGTAATTATTTTCGGCTTCCCAACTCCGGTTACGACAACATCCGCCATTTTAATAACCTTTTCCTTGTTTGGACTACTTTTACCTACAACCGAAACGGTGGCTTTTCTTTTTGCAGCATACAAAGCCGTCGGTTTTCCGACCAATCTACCCGGACCAACAACGACAAGATGCTTCTTTGCAATATCAATTCGGTTCGCTTTTAAAACTTGATCAACCGCCCAAACTACCGGGGGCAAAATATCAAGTCGGCCGGTATAAAACTTTCCCAAGGACTTTTCGGATAATACGTCGACATCTTTTTCAAACGGAATCAAATTAAGGGCTTTCTGGGTCTCCAATCTACCCTTGATCGGTAATTGGATAATAATCCCTTCATCGGTAAATTTTTTCATCTTTTCTCTTAAAATTTTGAGGGATATATCTTCAGAAAATTGATAATGATTAAAGTTGATTCCGAGTTTCTCAGCCGCTTTTCTTTTCTCATTTATGAAGACCGAAGAAACCGAATCCTCACCAATTTGAACAACTCCCAAAGAAAGTCGGTCCGTAATATCTTTTCTTATCTCCTCAAGCCGAGTTGAGGCTAATTTTTGGCAATTAAAAATCATACGGCAATGGGAATTTTTCAGCTAATTTTTTAATCTTACTACCCGCTTCTTCAGCCGCTTTTTCATCCTTTTCGGTAATAACCCAATCAATAAGATCGGCTATTTCAATCATTTCATCAGCACCCATTCCCCGACTGGTTATCGCCGGTGTACCGATTCTTATTCCGGAAGGGTCAGCGGGAGGAGCGGGATCATCCGGTATGGCATTTTTATTTATGGTAATTCCCGCCATTTCAAGTAAAGCTTCCGCTTTTTCCCCACCTATATTCTTATTTCTAAGATCAATAAGACAAAGATGATTATCGCTACCACCGGTAACGAGCTCAAAATTTTTCTTTGTCAGCTCTTGTGCCAATATCTTATTATTTTCAACCACTTTTTTTCCATACTCCTTAAATCCCGCCTTGGCCGCCTCTTCAAAACAGACCGCTTTAGCCGCTATTTGATGCTCATGAGGTCCCCCTTGTAGGCCGGGAAAAACAGCTTTATTTATCTTTCGTCCCAAATCGGGATCTTTTTCAAGTCCTTTCTCGGTAACCATAATCATACCTCCTCTCGGACCACGAAGAGTTTTGTGAGTCGTCGTGGTTATTATATCAACATATGGAGCCGGATCGCTGTGAACCCCGGCTACTATCAATCCGGCGATATGTGCTATATCTGCAGCCAAAAAAGCTTCCCCCGTTATTTTTGAAAAACCTTTCCAATCGAATTCACGCGGATAAGCGGATCCACCAACCCAAATAAGCTTCGGCTTTTCCTTTTTTACAATTTTTTCCACTTCACTCAAATCTATCAATTGATTTTTCTTGTCGACTCCGTAAAATATCGATTCGTAATAAGTTCCCGAAAAACTGACCGGCCATCCGTGAGTGAGATGTCCTCCATCTTTCAAATTCATGCCCAAAACCTTTTGCCCGGGATTCATGCAGGCAAAATAGACAGCCATATTGGCCGGAGAGCCGGAATAGGGCTGAACATTTACAAACGGTGTCTTAAAAATCTCTTTGGCTCTTTTAATGGCTAAATTTTCAACTTCATCAATATATTCATTGCCTCCATAATATCTTTTTCCGGGATATCCTTCTGCATATTTATCAGTCAATATCGTGCTCATCGCTTCCAAAACGGCCGGTGAGGTATGATTTTCAGAAGGAATCATCTCCAAGGTTTCTTTTCTTCTCTTCCGCTCATTTTGAATTATTTTAAAAAGCTCCGAATCTTTTTTTAAATTATTTCTTTTCATAATTTTCTATTGCCAACTTAACCGCCCCGAAAACCGGCCCTTTTTCGGGTTTTATTATGTTCGCTTTCACATTTTCCATAATTTTTTTTGAGAACTCCTTTTTATAAAACGAGGAGTTGAACATTCCTCCAATAATAACCAAGGGAAAATTCTTCTTCAAATCCATCATTTCTACCACTTTCAAAACTGAAAAAGCGGAGTTTGTTGCTCCTTCTTTCAATATTTCCCGAGCAATTTCATCCCCTTCCCTTTCCGCATAATCGACAATTACGGAAATCTTGGGAAGATTCTCCGGGGGATTTTCATATATTTTTTTATTCAAATCATCTTCATTTTCAAGGTTCCATTTTTCAAAAATCATTTCGGTCATCAAACTTTTTTTCATCCTGCCATCAAGTTGTCGAGTAATCTTTCTATAGGCTTCGATTCCGGCCCAAACGGCGGACCCTTCATCTGCAAAATAGCCCCATCCGCTCACCTTGATTGTTTTCCCATCTTTAAATCCACGTGACACTCCTCCGGTTCCAGCGATTAAGATCACCCCCTCGGAAGAATCGGTTCCCGATCGGAAGGCGGATAGCTGGTCACTCCCCACCTTTATGTCTCCAGGTATTTTTTCAGATAGTATTTCTCTTATCTTTTCTTCTTTGTCTTTGTGCTCCTCTGCAAAAGCCGGCAAGCCGATAAAAGTCGAAGTCACTCCATCCAAAGATATCGAATCCAAACCCTTGCTTATATTCCTGCACGAATTTTCTACTCCCGTATTTCTGAGACTGGCCGGGCCGGCTTCAATCTCTTTTAAGATATTACCTTCCAAATCCGCCAAAGCTATGTCAGTATTGGTCCCTCCTCCGTCAATTCCCAAAACTAATTTTTTCATTTTTTATAAACTTTTTCTTTTTTAACATTCTTATTAACCGTAGTGTCGGAATAAATCATGGCCCGGGTACCGATCATCACTCCCGGCATCAAAGAGACATTTATTCCCGTTTTTACTCCGTCTCCAAAGATTGCTCCCAATTTTTTTCTCCCCGTACTCATAATTTCTCCCTTGACTTCAGTTTTTACTTCCGTCTTATCAAATTTAAAATTTGATGTTATCGTGCCCGCTCCCAAGCTACAGCATTCTCCCAGAACGGAATCACTCACATAAGAAAGATGGGGAATATGAGTATTTCTTCCGATAACGGAATTTTTGACTTCTACGGACTGCCCGATTTTAACTCCTTCGTCAATGCTGGTTCCCGGTCTTATATACGCATTCGGACCGATTTCAGAATTTTTACCTATGTAAGCCGGGCCCTCTATGGTGGTTCCCGCCTTGATTACGGCACCTTTTTCTATGACGACCTTTTCTTTCAGACAAACATTTTCTTCTATCCGACCTTCTTTTTTTTCTTCCAAGTCATCAAATATGTGGCCGGTCAATTCCAGTAAGTTCCAAGGGTAACTGACCGGATCCCAGCTTTCAGCAACATGATAATGAAGATCTCCTCTCTTTAAATAAGACTTGATGTAATCCGTAATTTCGTACTCTCCTCTCTTCGATTTTGTTATTTTTTCATCAAAAAAGCTTTTGTTTATAAAGTAGGCTCCTATGTTGACCAGGTTGCTGACATTTTTGTTCGGCTTTTCTATCAAATCCTTAACTTTGCCGTTTTCATGAAGAATTTGCCCGAAACCATCGGGGTCGTCAACTCGCTTAACCATTATACAGGAATTTTCAGCCATGCATTTTTTTAAATCCTCTCCCTTATAAAGATCATCTCCGTTCAGCACTAAAAATTGATCATCTAAAAAAGGCAAGGCCGCTTTTGCGGCGTCTCCGGTTCCCAATTGCTTTTCTTGTGTCACATATCTTATTTTGATTCCTCGGTAATTCTCACCGATCTCTTTTTTTATTACGTCTCCTTCATACCCTATCACTATCAAAGCTTCTTCCACCAAATCGACGAGCTGATCCAAATTGTGCTCTATTAAGGTTTTTCCGGCTACTCTTAAAGCCGGTTTCGGTCTGGTGTGAGTGAGGGGTCTCATTCTTGTTCCCCACCCGGCGGCCAATATTACAACTTTATTCATACTTATAATTCAAGAATTAAATTGGATAATTTTTCCGGATCATGAACAATTTTTCCGGAATCGATTAAAACATCCGCACCGATAAACTTATCGCCATTTAAATCTTTTTCCGCCTCAACCGGACTTAAAAGTTCTTGATTTTCTTTTCTGTATTCTTCAATCCTTGCATCACTCGGCATATTTTCATTATAAATAACCTTATCAAAAGATCCTTGTAGTAATTTTTCCGCTTCTTCGGTGAATTTGCCGACGGTAAACCGATTTGTTTCACCGTATTTGGTCATTAAATTACAAATATAAATCGATTTTCCGGTGCTTTTTCTTATGGCTTCCGCTATACCTTCGGTAAGAAGTATTTGAGCTAATGTAGAATATAAATCACCCGGCCCGACCACAATTTTATCCGCCTCATAAATTGCATTTATCGCCTTCGGATAGGCTTTGGCTTTGGGCTTGAGAAAGACTTTTTCTATTTTCAAACTGCCGTCGTGCTTGGGAATATCTATATTGGTTTCCCCTTCTATGACTCTCCCATTTTCCAAAACGGCACAAACTTGAGAATTATCCAAAGTTACCGGCAAAACGGTGTGCGTCACGTTAAGAATATTATTTATGGTTTCAAGAGTCTTCTCCTCATCTTTTGTCGATAAATTGAGAGCGGTTATAAAAAGATTTGCAAAATTATGCCCTTGAAGTTCTCCGGCCTCAAATCTGTAATCAAAAAGCTCTTCGATTACCGGCGAAGTGTTAGCTAAAGCTATAAAGGCTCTTCTGATATCTCCGGGAGAAAGTATTCCGTAATCGTCTCTCAAACGACCGGAAGATCCACCCGAATCCAACATGGCGCAAATCGCCGATATTTCCACTTCTTTTTTTTTGAGTCCCTCCAAAACCGCTTTGGGCATTGCGTTACCTCCTCCCAAACAAGCTATTTTAGTTGGTTTGCTCATGCTGAAGAGTTTAAAATCTCCAAAACGTTAACTTTCTTTTTACCGGTTTTCATCTCTTCTTCAAAAGTCGACTTTTCTTCCTTTTTAAAAACTCCCAAAGGAATCCTTTCTCCGTTATCATAATTCCATTCTTTCATTCTTTTAAGCGGATTTCTGGGGAGCTTTCTCATTTTATAGGTTTTTTCGTGATAATCTTCACCGTTACCCTGCCAGGCCGGGCAAGACTGCAAAACTTCTACAAAAGAAAATCCCTTGTGTTTTACCGCTTCTTCCAATGTTTCTTCCAGATGTTTCATTTCTCCGGTAAAAGAACGAGCAATGAAGCCGGCTCCCGCTGCATGAACAACTTCAAGTGCATTTAGGGGCTCTTCCGGATTTCCATCCGGACTGGAGTTACTTATGAATCCTTTGGGGCTTGACGCCGTAAACTGCTTTACGGTTAAAGCAAAATTTCTATTTTGGTGCAAAACTACGGTTATGTCGGAGTTTCTTTTAGCAGCATGAATCAAGTGGGAAATTCCTTCATTTAAAGAGTCTCCGTCTCCACTGAAAGCCAAAACATCCAGCTCCGGATTGGCTAATTTAATACCGACGGCAACCGGAACCGGCCTTCCGTGAAGTCCATAGAAGCTGTTAACGTTTACATAATCTATTATTTTTGCGTGACACCCTATCCCGGCGGTTATCGCCACTTTGCTTTTATCCATTTTCTCTATGACATTTTTAGCCGCCATATCTATTGAAAAATTTCCGCAACCCGGGCACCAAGTATTGGGAGTTTTCATCTTTAAGTTAGTCATATTTTCTTTTTTTGAGTTAAAATAATAAGCTTTTATCAAAGTTAATTTCCAAAGTCAGCTACCTTCGAGCTCTTCGACAATCTCTTCCTCGTAAAAAGGTCTTCCGTCATATTTTAAAATCTTTTGATCCACATTGACATATCTTTCCACGATGTCGGCCGCTTGCCCCATTCTGTTGCCCTCGACGACAGCTACTCTTTCTACTCCTTCCAGCGCTTCTCGGAAAGCCTTCTCCGGAAAAGGCGCGAAGCTCATTATTTGAATCACTTTCCAGCCGGCCTTTTTTCCGGCCTCTTTAGCCGCCATTTTGCTCGATCCCCAAGTAACTATTGCTTTATCACTCTCTCCAAAGGTTTTTATTAATCCTAATCTGTCAATTTCCTCCTTCAAAATAGTCTCCTTCTTCATTCTTTTGTCTTGCATTTTAACTATCTTTTCCGGAATTTCGGTAGTGGTTCCGTATTCATCATGTTCATAGCTGGTGGCTCTGACGGTTGCCTCTCCACCGGGATAACAGATCGGAGAAATACCGAAATCTGTGTCTTGATATCTCTGATAATCCGGACCACAACCATTTTTGCTTTCTTCCCAATATTCGGCCATTTCCAAAGTTGAGCGATCAAAAGAGAATGTGCTTTCGGAAATATCCTTGTCTATTAGGACTATTGCCGGAATTTGATACTTCCAAGTCATATTCATGGCCAAATTGGTCAAATAAAATGCTTCTTCCGCATCACCGGGAGTAAAAACGATTCTCAAAAAGTCACCGTGGCCGGCACTGAGAACGAATTTCAAATCGGATTGAGCATTGTAGGTAGGTACTCCCGAAGCCGGGCCCGCTCTCTGACTTTCAACTATCACTATCGGCGTTTCCGAAACAGCAGCCAAAGAAACACCTTCCGCCATTAAAGCGAATCCTCCTCCCGAAGTTCCGACCATGCTCCTTTTTCCGGCATAAGCGGCTCCCAGAGCGGCATTTATAACCGCAATCTCATTTTCCGGTTGCATTACCTGAATATTGTGATCCTGCTTCAAATCGGCTAAGAAATGAAGAATGCTTGTTGATGGAGTCATCGGGTAAGCAAAGTAATTTTCCAGTCCGGCTTCCAATGCTCCCAATGAAAGAGCTTCATTTCCGGTAATAAGCGGGTCGGGATCGCCACACTTTTCCAAATTGCATTTACTTTCAATTTTGCTGTAGGCTTCTTCGGCTACGGCCATGTTCTTTTCCGGTTTCGGCATGTTACTGATTACTTCTTTCAAAATTTCCTTTTCCACTCCTACCAATTTACAAAAAGCACCTAAAAGTGCCGTATTTTGCATAATCTTTTCACCGTGCTTTTTAGCGATCGTTTCTATTGGAACCCCGACTCCTTCACAATCAACTTTATCAGAATTAAAAAGCAGCTCTCCATCCAATTTTTCAGAATGTTTTTCTATCGTATCTTCATTCAGAGCCAGAAGAAAATCAATTTTTTTCTTAATCGATCTTTTCCTTTCTCTTGAGGCTCTGAGTAGAGAAAAGTTGTGTCCACCCCTTATCAGAGACGGATAATCTTCATAGATGTAAATTTTATAGCCGTATCTGTTTAAAACTTTAGCTATAAGACGACCGGTCGCTTTTGATCCTTGACCGGCTCTTCCTCCTATAAGTACTTGAAAATCCTCCATATTTTATTTTTAGTTATTTGATTATAAAACTTCTTCCAGTATAAGAATTTATTTTGAAAAAATCAATTTTATCAGATTCTTCATTCCACCGTAACTACCTTACTTAAATTTCTGGGTTTATCCGGGCCAAAATCTTTCAAAACCGCAGTATAATAAGCAAAAAGTTGAAACGGAACAACCGCTAAGAGAGGAGATAGCGGCTCCATGATTTCGGGAATCAAAATTGAATCCTCCGTAAATTGGTCAATTTCATCATTTTTCTTCGTTCCCAGAGCTATTACCGGCCCCTTTCTGGCTCTTATTTCTTCAATATTGGATATCATTTTCTCGTAAACACTGTCTTTTAAACAAATCGCGAAAGTGGGGAAGCTTTGATCTATCAAAGCGATCGGACCATGCTTCATTTCTGCTGCCGAATATCCTTCGGCATGCACGTAAGATATCTCTTTGAGCTTTAAGGCCCCCTCCAATGCGGTCGGATAATTATATCTCCTTCCCATGAAAAGGAAGTGTTCGAATTCTTGATATTTTTCAGCTTTTTTCTTTATTTTCTCTTTCTCTTTTAAAATGCTTTCCACTTTCTCCGGAACTTTATTCAGTTCATTCAATATCTTCTCTCCTTCCGGAGCGGTTAAGTTTCTTTGTCTTCCCAGATATACGGCTAAAAGAGTAAGAACCGAAAGCTGAGAAGTGAAAGCCTTGGTGGAGGCGACTCCTATCTCCGGACCGGCATGATTGTATATGCCGGCATCGGTCTCTCTGGCAATCGAAGAGCCGACCACGTTAACTATACCCAGAGTTAAGGCTTCTTTCTTTTTTACTTCCTCCAAAGCTTTTAAAGTGTCGGCCGTTTCTCCCGATTGAGAAACAAAAAGGAAACCTTCTTTTTTATCGTAAGGCCTTTTTCTGTATCTGAATTCCGATGCCAATCCCACTTCAACCGGTATTCCGGAAATTTCTTCTATCAAATATTTCCCAACCATGGAAGCAAAATAAGATGTTCCGCAAGCCAACACGGTTAGTTTCTCCAATGATTCAAGTTCATGGCTCATCTCTTCCAAGCCACCCAACTTTACCTCTCCGTTATCCGTAATTCTTCCTCTGATGGAATTTTTAATTGATTTGGGTTGCTCCATCATCTCCTTCATCATGAAATGCTCATACCCCGACTTTTGAGCTTCTTTCAAATCCCAATCGATTTTTGTCTCTTCTTTATCAAGTATGTTTTGATCTTTGTCTTTTATTTGAAATCCGTTCTCGGTAACTATTGCCATCTCGCCGTCTTCCAAAAAAACCATGTCTCTTGAGTGCTCTATAATGGCGGCGGGATCGGAAGCGACGAACCCACCCACCTCATTGGCGGAAATAACTACCGGTGATGACATTCTGGCAGCAATTATCTTATCCGGTTCTTCGGATGATATAACAGCCAGTCCGTAAGCACCCTTTATCAAGCTTAACGACTTTTGGACCGCTTTTTCCAAATCTCCTTCGTAAAACTTTTCTATGAGATGAGCTACGACTTCCGTGTCCGTTTCGGAGGTAAATCGATGCCCTTCTTCAATTAATTTTTCTTTAATATTTCTATAATTTTCTATTATTCCATTATGAACCACCGCAATCTTTTTTTCGCAATCGAATTGCGGATGAGCATTTTCTTTGGTCGGTCCACCGTGAGT
>PUNQ01000057.1 GCA_003551845.1 Candidatus Nealsoniibacteriota bacterium | reverse complement strand
TACTCCTACGGGGGGCTGCAGTCGAGAATCATAGACAATGGGGGAAACCCTGATCTTGCGACGCCGCGTGTCCGATGAAGCCCTACGGGGTGTAAAGGACTTTTCTCAGGGAAGAAGCTATCTCCTTCGGGTGATGGTTGACGGTACCTGAGGAATAAGGGGGTGCTAATCACGTGCCAGCAGCAGCGGTAATACGTGGTCCCCAAGCGTTATCCGGATTTATTGGGCGTATAGGGTCCGTAGGCGGTTCGTTAAGTTTCTTGTTAAATTCCCGGGGCTCAACCTCGGGAAGGCCGGAAAAACTGGCGAACTCGAGGGCATCAGAGGCTGGCGGAACGGCAGGTGTAGGCGTGAAAACCGTTGATATCTGCCGGAACACCGAAAGCGAAGGCAGCTAGCTGGGGTGACCCTGACGCTGAGGGACGAAGGCATGGGTAGCGAAGAGGATTAGATACCCTCGTAGTCCATGCTGTAAACGATGAACACTAGCTGCTTGAAGTGTCGACCCTTCAAGTGGCGAAGCTAACGCGTTAAGTGTTCCGCCTGGGGAGTACGAGCGCAAGCTTAAAACTCAAAGGAATAGACGGGGGCTCACAGAAGCGGTGGATCATGTGGCTTAATTCGACGATACGCGAGGAACCTTACCAAGGCTTGACATACATTCGAAGTTCTCGGAAACGAGAATGCCTTCGGGCGAATGTACAGGTGTTGCATGGTTGTCGTCAGTATGTGCCGTGAGGTGCACGCTTAAATGCGGTAACATACGCAACCCTTGTCCTATGTTTTATTTGTCATAGGAGACTGCCCGGGACAACTGGGAGGAAGGTGAGGATGACGCCAAATCAGCATGACCCTTATGCCTTGGGCTGCACACATGATACAATGGTCAATACAATGGGCTTGGCTAACCCGCAAGGGGGAGCAAATCTCATCAAAATTGATCTCAGTCCGGATTGAGGTCTGCAATTCGACCTCATGAAGTTGGAATCGCTAGTAACGGCTTATCATCAATGGAGCCGTGAATACCTCCCTGAGCCTTGTACTCACTGCCCATCACGTCAAGCAAGCTGGGAATACCCGAAGTGCTTCTTCGGAAGTATTACGGTAGGCCCAGTGAGAGGGACGAAGTTGTAACAAGGCGCCGGTAGGGGAACCTGCCGGTGGATCATATATTTTTTGTTGTCGACGAAAGTTGAAGTTTGGAATTCGAACTTCAACTCTCGAGCCATAACTTTCGAGCTCAAATCGAAGGTTCATCGACATTTGTCGGTGCGGGGAGTCTTCGGAGCAGCTCCAAGAAACTAAATTGAAAAACGCGACTTTGTCGCGTTTTTGTTATATCTTGTAAACTTATTTATTTTTGGTAGAATGGAATAGTGAATTTATTTTGACCCTTTGCGGCTGTAGCTCAGTGGCTAGAGCGCGTCACTGATAATGACGAGGTCCCTGGTTCGAGTCCAGGCAGCCGCACAAATTTTTTTACCAAAATTTATCTGTGATCGTTAATAGTTAAAAAATACAAATTGAAGATGGGCCCTTAGCTCAGCTGGCCAGAGCGCCACTCTTGCACAGTGGAGGTCGTCGGTTCGAACCCGACAGGGTCCACATCATCCGTCCGAGAAGGCGGTTTTTCTTATATCTTTAAAGCCTTGACATGATCATGACAAAGACATATTCTAAAACATATTAATGAGCAAAAGAGAGGTGATTATATTGGGCAGCTTGCTCAAGAAGTACGGTCTTGAAAACTTTTCGGAAAAGGAAAAAGAAGAGTTAAAACAAACGGTGGATCATATGTTGAATGTGGCGGAAATTATTCAGACGACCATTCGAATGATGGATTATTGTGATGAAAAGAACATTCTTGTAAGTCGAAGCTGCGAATTTAAAAACATAAGGAACAAAGAGTTGGATGGAATGAATATTGATATCAGCAAGTTGAAAAAAGAAATGAAAAATCTTCAAACACGAATTTTGTCAGCCTTATCGAGAGAAGAAAAGGAAGGGATGAGAGAATATCTGAAGTCGGAAAATTCCGAACCAGAGTAGTTTTGGGGGCATAAAACGTGCAAGGAGGTATTTGAGAAAATGGGATCATGAGGCTCGAAAGAGCCTCTTTTTTTATCTAAAAAAGCTACTGAGAAGCAATCCTTTCAAAATTGAATAACTATGATAAAATGTGATAGGATTATGTTTCATGTTTCAAAAAAAGACTTGAAGCTAAAGGAGGGAGGTGACAATATGGGTGAGATCTTTAAAAGATACGGCTTGACGAATATGTCGGAATATGAAAAGGATAAATTACAAGAGACAGCACTTCAAATGTCAAGAATTGTGGAGATGATTAATCGGCACATACGAATAATGGATTATTGCGACGAAGAGGATATCTATATAACGGAGAAAGAGCACTTTCACAAGATCAGGTCCGAACAAGGTCTTGCCGGCCCGAACAGTGATATCAATAAGATTGAAAAAAGATTAGAAATAGCACAGATAAAAGTGTTGCAGTCGATGTCGGAGAGGCAGCTGAGAAAAATGGAGAATGATTTGGGATTCAAGATAAGAATGGAAGATTTTAATAAGGAATTGAAAATTTCCGATCCGAAACAGTCTAAAGGATATAACGAATAAAGGCCGTTGGCGAAAAAAACTAAACATAAACATGGGCTCTGAAAGGAGCCCTCCTTTTTTAAAAAATAATTTCTAAAACCGAATAAATTGTGATAAAATGAAATAACTTTTTATTATAATCATGATCGAATGACAAAGAAAAGCTCCTTTTTTTCCAATTTAATTTCTTTTGAAAAAGAAAAAAAGAGATTGTCCAATTCGGAAGATAAAAAGCCCGATAAAAAAAGGGTTTGTAAATCAATGGGAATGAGAGAGGGGGCGGCTCGAAGCTTCATTTTTAAGCGACGTTGTTTTTTTATACTTCTATTATTATTGTCAGTAATTATAACGTACGGAATAACGGAGATTACTTACTCCATTTTTTATGTCAGGGGGCATGTCGATATGGAGCAGATTTTTTGGTTCAATGAAGATGTTGATCCCGAGGGTCACTACAGATTTGATCCCGATTCGGGTTTCAGAATATCTCAAACACCGGCAAGAATGGGGGCTGTTTTACCCGATGGTCAATTGGAATCAATGGGCATCCTTCAGGGTAATGATTTGGGCTTTCAAGATGACAGAGATTTTAAAATAGATAAACCCGAAAATCAAATTAGAATAGCGGTTTTGGGAGACTCCTATACCTTTTCTTCATGGACCGACAAAACCTGGATAAGAATTGCGGAGGATAAGATGAACCGGAAACTCGAAGATAAGGAAATATTTTTAATGAATTTTGCAATTGACGGAGGAGGGTTGGGAAATTGGGCAGCCATAGTTGAAAATATATTTATGGAAAAGGATTTGGAATTGGACGGAATTATTTTTGCCAGTTGGAGTTGCAATTTGGACAGACAATTCGCCTGGAGGCATGACGGATATATGTTCGTTAAAGATAAAGAAACCGGTGAATATTATGAGAAAAAGCAGCCGGGATTGAAGATAAAGACGGTTCACAGCTGGGATCCGGACGACTATCCTGAGACCAGAAAAGATATAATGGGTTACTGGGGACCGAACTGGGGATGGAAAAATTTTGACTCCGAAACGGTTGACTTGATTGAAGCCGGAAAATGGAGTTATCATCCCGAATTCAAACCCTACTTAACGATAAGATTGATTGAATTCATAAGAGGACTGAGAATACGATGGAGTGAAGAAGTGATCGCTCATGAAGATGACAGAGATATCCTTTATCGGTATTATTTTGAAGAAGGTCAGCTTGAACTTATCTTTGATTTGGCTGAAAATCTTAAGGAAATAAATCTCCCCGTATTAACGGTTTCATTCAGTGGGTATGAGGAGTGTTACAAAAAAGATGAGCTTTTTGCAGAAATAGTCGGCAGCGAAGTAATTACCGATAAAGAGAGCGGGTGGCCGGAGTTGGATATCCCCGATGATGATATTCATATAAAAAATGATGGTCACTGGAACCAAAAAGGAGCTTATTTTTTTGGAAAAACGATGTATCAAGCAATTTTGGATTGGATTTTGGAAGATGTCGTTAAGTAATAATTTTAAAATAAAAAAATAGATATATGTTGGGAGCAACAGTGCCGACAACCGGCGGAATCCATAATGCATTCAAGTGGGGAGATGAGTGGAACATACAAGCCGTGCAATTTTATCTTACTCTTTCCAGGCAGTGGAGGGTTAACCACATAACCGAGCAGGAAAAGGAAAAGTTCAGAAAAGCCTGGAAAAATTCAAACGTCAAAGAGGTCGTAGCTCATATTCCTTACTTGGTAAATTTAACCTCCGCCACAAAGTCTACGAGGGAAAAATCAATAGAGAGAATGATTGCTGAAATAGAAAGGGCGAAAGAGCTGGGAGTCAGATATTTGGTTTTACACCCGGGAAGTCCCGGAAAAAACGGAAAAGAAAAAGGATTGGAGTTTTTAGAAGAAGGGTTCGAGGAGGTTTTCTCGGAAGTTAACCCCGATGGGGTAGAAATTTTAATAGAAACTATGGCCGGTCAAGGAACCACTTTAGGGTCCAGCTTTGAAGAAGTGAGAGAAATATTGGATTTACTTAACAATGAAGAGGTCTTTTCGGTTTGTTTTGATAGTGCGCACGTATTGGAGGCCGGTTATGATATAAGAAAAGAGAGCAATTATGAGAAAGTTTTTAGAGAGTTCGAAAAGCATGTTCCTCTTAAAAAAATAAAGGTTTTTCACCTTAATGACTCAAAAACAAAAATTAATTCTCAATCGGATAGACACGAACACATCGGAGAAGGAGAGATAGGATTAAAGTTTTTCAAAAAGCTACTCAATGATAAAAAGTTCAAAGAAGTACCGAAAATAATCGAAACTCCCGAAATGGGAGATAAAAGTGAAAAAAACATAAAAGTTTTACGTTCACTTTATAGCAAATAAAAACAGTTTTTTATTTTTTATTTTTGTGATATACTTATTCAAGTAATTTCCGCACAGAAAAATGACGAAAAAAAAGAAATATTTATTATCCTTCGCCATAATTATCTTGCTGATAATGCCGACTGCCATCTTTTTTGGCGGTCGTTATTTTTTAAATCAAGGAAAAGAGATAATGGAAGAAGATCCGGAAGGGGCGAGAAGATATTTTAAAACCGCAACTCGGTTAAATCCCTTCTCGGGAAAAGCTTATGCCATGAAAGCAGTCACTTTTTATAATCATGATGAATTGGATTTCAGTGCCGATACCGGCAAGGTGTCGGTTCCGGAAGAAGTAATTCAAAACTATGAAAAAGCGATTACCGGATTCAATACACCCACTCGGGCTTATTTGAATTTGGGTGAAATATACTACAATTATAGCGCCTATTACGGCTATATTCGCAAACAGGAGGAAGAAGGGGTTGGATATGCTCAAAAAGCAATCCCCATACTTAGAAAGGCAGCCGATGAGTATTCCGATTCTTGGATTTATTATATGATCGGCTACTTAAAAGTTTTTGTTCTCGAGGAACCTGAAGAGGCGATTTCGTACTTTGAAAAAGGAAAGGGGGTTGACTCGGATCATCCAAGATCTTATTATGGCCTTGCTTATGCTCATACCGCCTTGGAAAATTGGGAGGAGGCACTACATTATTATGACGAGTCGATTCAAAGAGAACCTACCTCGAGAGCTTATGTCGGTAGGGGTTTCGTAATTTGGACATTGAGCGGGAAAGAAGCGCCGGCCGGATTGGCTGATTATGAAAAAGCCCTGGAATTGAATCCGAATAACATTACCGCCCTTCACAACGTAATGCTCAGTTATTACGATTTGGGAGTAGAAGCCAATGCAAAACATTATTTGGAAAGACTCAAGAGAGTTGATGAAATCGGTGTTTACGAAGAAAAAATTAAAGAGTATGAAAAACTTTTAAATTAATGTCGTTAATGAATCATAAACAGATGAAGATTATTAAATTATCCATATTCTTTATAATCTTAATACTTATATTTTTACCCTTTAATTTTGATTCGGAATATTACGGGTTGCAAGAAATGAGCGTTTATGCCGAGCATGAGTGGCAGGGCAGCGGAAACGGTCCCGGTAACGGCAATGACAATGGTAACGGCAACGACAACGGAGAAGAGGAACCTCCGGTAGAATGTGAAACCAGTACCTACACCTACTGCGACTACAGTTGTCCCAACAGGGAATGTGGCAGTTTAAGTGTCAGCGGCGATAGAATGGAAGTGACCGAAACCGTTTGTGACGACGGGTCCGGGGGAAGTTCCGAATCGCGAATAGGTAGCTGTACAAGGACTTGTACTTATGATGATTGCGCTTCAACAACTTATCATTGTGATGGTGATACAAGGGTAGCAACCGGAGAAACCTGTGTGAATAATTATTGTCAGGATACGGAAAGCCGATATGACTGTGCCAATGATGACTATTGGGCTTGTTCCGATGATAGCTCTTCCAATCCGTCTTTTCGCAACATAGATGGCGGCCTTTATCCGACTCACAGAGAATACAGAGAACATACCTGCTCCGGAGGAGAGTGTGTATTTGACCGGATAGGGGAAGTAGTTGACTGCGAAGAAGCGGACGGATGGTTTTGCTCGAATGATCCCTACGTAAAAGAATACAGGGAATATTATTGTCAGGATGCCGATTGCGATAATTATCTGGTAACGGAAGAAGAAGATTGCCGGGATTTTCACGGTTGGTACACGAGTGAAACGGATGGAGATTATTGTGAATACCGGTACCACTGTTGCGGAGAAGAAGGGAGTGGGCCGGGAGCATCTTGTGAAGATGAAATGCAGATTGTAGAGCATCATTATTGCCCATCTCTGGATGGCTGGTATTGTGTTGAAGGTCAGCCGACTCCGGGTGAATCTCTTAGAGAATACAGGGAATTCACATCTGACGGCGGTGAGTGTGTTTATGAAGTTGCGGAACAAGAAAAGTGTGTTGATGATTATTGGGATGATGCGGATCATGGATTGTGGGAGGATTGTGTGACCGATTGTTTGGAAGGAGATGAAACCAAAACGGAAGTTGAATGTGAAAACCGGTGCGCACCTACGTACGGACCTCGATGTTTTTGCTCCGGAGATACTCAAGCGGAAACACTTTGTGATGGAGAACCTGTCGGAGAATGTCCTTTGGGAGATCCGGACCCACCTTCTTATAATGGTGATGAGGACGATAACGGAGAGCCTCCATCCGATAATGGTGATGAGGACGATAACGGAGAGCCTCCATCCGAGATGCAGTCCGATCCGATAGCTTACGGTTTGAATTGGAACCGGTACGATCATCGATACGGCTACGACAGACACGGATATTTTGATTATGAGTATTGCTCGGCGGACAATCCCTATGACGGAATAACTTTTTATTGGAGATACAAATCACAGACCAATCACTCTCATCGCTCTTCCGATCTACAATTGAGTAGCGATAGTAATTTCAATAATATTTTATTTGAAGTTGAAGATTTTGAAGGCTCGGGAACTGATTTCAGTTATTCATTTTCATTTTATGATGAAGTCGGTAGTCCAATGGATTTCGATATGACTTATTATTGGCGTGTCAGAGTCACCGATGAAAGATATAATGAGTCGGAATGGTTTGAGTCCAGCTTTAGAACCGACAAGCAAAGATCCGCACCCGCTTTTTCCTGGACTCCTCCCGAACCGTATATTGAAGAAAAGACTGATTTTGTGGATCAAACCTGGACGCCCGGAAACATCACTTTGGACGAGTGGCGTTGGGAGTTTGACGGGGCTGATCCGGAAGAAGCGGAGGGAAGTGAAGCATCAACCGAGTTTAAGGGTGAAAAAGGATACAGAGGTGTAATCTTGAAAGTGAAAGACGGAGATGATGTTTGGTGTGCAACGGAAAAAATTCTGGAAGTTGATCCGCGACTACCGGATGACTGGAGGGAGGTACCCCCCTTTTAATACGGTCTTTTATATTTTTTACACTCAGGATTGCATTTTGACTTTAATCAAGCACAATATTGTGGTATAGTTTTTTAAAGGTCGATTAATCGTAAAATAAATTAAAAACATGAATAATTTTAACACTGCTGAATATTTGGAACCTTTGGAAGGTTTATGGGTTTCTTTCCTGACGTTTATTCCCGATCTTGTAGGCGCATTATTGATATTTATCATCGGTTGGTTTTTTGCCGTAGGTGTCGGCAAGCTGATAACCGGAATATTAACGAAGCTGAAATTCAATAGCTTTTTCGAGTCGGAAAGCTGGGAAGAGGCGATGGAGAAGGCCGAAGTTAAGTTGAATATGTCCGAATTTTTGGGCTCAATCGTGAAATGGATCATTATTTTGGTCGTTTTACATCTTTCGGTCGGAGTTCTGGGATTCGAACAATTTGAAGAGCTTATGGGAAGAATTGTCGGATATCTACCGAATGTAATTGTTGCCGCTTTGATTTTCGTAGCAGCCGTTATGGTTGCTGATTTTCTTTCCAAAATCATGGTAGCGGCAACGGAGAAAGCTGATTTTGCTCACACGTCATTGATGGGAGCTATTGTAAAAGGAGCTATTTGGATTTTTGCAATTTTTGCCATTTTGATTGAGCTGGGAATTGCCGAAGAACTACTGACAACCCTTTTTGAAGCCCTGGTTTACATGATCGCTATCGCGGGTGGTTTGGCTTTCGGCTTGGGAGGTAAGGATGTAGCAAAAAAAACAATCGAGAAAATGAAAAATAATCTGAAGAGTTGATCAGCTATAAATTTGAGCATAAATTAATCGGAAAGAAGCGGGAAACCGTTTCTTTTCGATTTTTAATAAAGCTTCAGTTCTGAAATTGTATTAAAATAAAGATATTGAAACACTTTTTTTGACAGTTGATTTCTTTAATATTTAATTCTTGACAATCAATTATTTTTTGATACAATTGTCACAGACATTATGAATATGAAAAGAAAATTCAGATAAAAAAACCAAGGAAGTGGACTTATTAAAACCGCTTCCCGGCGGTTTTTTGACTGAATACCGAATATCCCGCTCTTTGAAAATTGAATAAGACACAGGTAAATCGAAGTTGTAGGCATACAACTTTAAAAAGAAAACAATGGCTACTAATTACTAGCCAAAATATGCGGTTTTATAGGCTGACGGTGGATGCCTTGGGATCGAAAGACGATGAAGGACGTGGCGTGCCTGCGATAAGCCTCGGGGAGGTGGTTAGCAACCTATGATCCGGGGATCTCCCAATGGGGAAACCCACTTCGGGTTATGCCGAAGTATCTTTTTGCCGTAGGTGGCATTAAGAAGTTAAACCCGCTGAAGTGAAACATCTCAGTAAGCGGAGGAAGAGAAAACAAATGTCCATTTATTTGGACGATAGTCATTCTCCAAGTAGCGGCGAGCGAAAAGAGAAGAGTCCAAACTTTACTTCTTTGAAGTAAAGGGTTGTAGGGTATTACCTCCGGTTTGTTCCGGAGAAGGTTAAAAAGAAGTTATTAGTGGAATGACCCTGGAAAGGGCAACCATAGAGGGTAACAGTCCCGTACACGAAAATGACTTCAACCTTCAGTAATATTCCTGAGTACCACTACTAAAGAAAATTTAGTGGGAAGCCGGCAGGACTACCTGCCAAGACTAAATACTAATCGATCACCGATAGTGAACCAGTACCGTGAGGGAAAGGTGAAAAGAAGCCCGGTGAGGGCGTTGAAATAGAACCTGAAACCATCAGCTTACAAGGAGTCGGAGGGGTCTACTTTTATTAGTAGACTACTGACGGCGTGCCTTTTGCAGAATGAGCCAACGAGTCGGTATTGTCGGTTTTTGTCTAAACCCTTACGGGGTGAAGGCGTAGGGAAACCGAGTATTAACAGTGCGTATTCGTCCAATGCACCACCAAGCATTATTGCTTGAGCAAAAAATATTTGCGTAAGATTTTAGGAACGAGAAGCGAAGTTTGTCCGGAAGGACAAATGAGCGACGAGTAACGAAGAAGATTGCGTAAAGATTTTTTGTCTTTCAGAAAGCTTTAAAAAACTCAAATTCTTTGTTACTTCGAAGTCATGATGCCTTCCGGCATCACTCAACTTCTCGCGCCTCGAATTTGAGTCTCTTAGAAGCTTCTCAAGCTAATAAGGTTTGGCGGTGCATTGGACTTAGATCGACAATGCTGGACCCGAAACCAAGCGATCTTACCATGACCAGGGTGAGTTTCTTCGAAAGAAGAAAGGAGGCCCGAACCCAAGACTCGTGCAATAGTCTGGGATGAGTTGTGGTACGCAGTGAAAAGCTAATCGAGCTTGGTAATAGCTGGTTCTCTCCGAAATAGTTTTAGGACTAGCGGCTTTGTTATAGTCCATTTATGGACTTAGTCCAGTATACCACCAAGTATTATCGATTGAGCAAAAAATATTTGCGTAAGATTTTAGAAACGAGGAGTGAAGTTTGTCCGGAAGGACAAATAAACGACGAGTGACGAAGAAGATTGCGTAAAGATTTTTTGTCTTTCAGAAAGCTCTAAAAAACTCAAATTCTTTGTTGCTTCGAAGTCATGATGCCTCTCGGCATCACTCAACTTCTCGCGCCTCGAATTTGAGTCTCTTAGAAGCTTCTCAATCTGATAAGATTTGGTGGTATACTGGACAAGTTTTCCGGGGGTAGAGCTACTGGATGGAGTTTCGTGGGCCTAGCCCAGTTACTCTAACCAAACTCCGAATACCGGAAAATAAAGCAAGGCTAGTCAGACTGTGGGGGATAAGCTCCATGGTCGAAAGGGAAACAGCCCAGATCCTCGGTTAAGGCCCCTAAATCTAAACTAAGTGTTAACAAGGAAGTGAATTTCCTCAGATAGTCGGGAGGTTAGCTTAGAAGCAGCTATCCTTTAAAAAGTGCGTAACAGCTTACCGATTAAGGAATTTCGCACCATAAATTCACGGGACTAAGTTTAGTGCCGAAACCAGGGGAGCTGCTTGAGTAAAATCTTGCAGCTCGGTAGGAGAGCGTTCTTCACACGCTGAAGCGGAGGTTGTGAGACCCCGTGGAGAGTGGAGAAGTGAGAATGTTGGCATGAGTAACCGCAATTCCGGTTAAATTCCGGAACGCCGAAAGCCCAAGGTTTCCTTGGCAATGACAATCAGCCAAGGGTTAGGCGGTCCTAAGGAGAAGTCGAAAGGCGTATCCGATGGACAGCCGGTTAATATTCCGGCCCTTCGTTTAGTTTTTCCCGAAATGACGGAAGTTAGTAACCCATGCGAATTATTGGATTTTCGTTCCCAATCCGAGGAGACAAGGAGCGGGAGGAAGCTACCGAAAGGTAGCGAACATGGGCGAGCAACTTTCCCGGAAAAGTTTTCGGGAAGCTAAGCTAAACGAAACCGTACCTCAAAACCGACACAGGTGGGCGGGTGTAATAGCACCAAGGCGAATGGGTGAAACCTCGTTAAGGAACTCGGCAAATCAGCGACCGTAACTTCGGGATAAGGTCTGCCTTCATTTGTTGGAGGCCGCAGCGAATGTTCCCCTGACGACTGTTTATCAAAAACACAGGTTCCTGCTTAACTCGAAAGAGGATGTATAGGAACTGAAGCCTGACCAGTGCTGGAAGGTCAAGCTTGCCGGTCCGTCTTTGACGGGCT
>PUNQ01000048.1 GCA_003551845.1 Candidatus Nealsoniibacteriota bacterium | reverse complement strand
TGTACAGCATGCCGGCCGCCAGCAGGAGGCCCCACAGCCCGTTGACCAGGATCCAGTGGGGCTCATCCACCTCCAGGGGAGCCTCAAGATCAAAGTCACCACGGTTCCGCAGGCCGCCGCCCTTCTTGTAGTCGGGGAGCGGTTGGAACTCAGCGATCCGGCCCTATGTGTGTTGAGGGGTGAGGCAAGCGGGCATGGGCTGTGAGGGGCGCGCACAGTGCAATCCGCTGGGCAAGTAGGCAGGGGAGGGAGGGGGGCGTGCATGGGTGCGGAGGTGAGCCTGAAGATCAGGCCCCATGGGTGGGTAGGCGCGAGAGGAGGCAGCGTGCAAGGTGAAAGTTGGGGAGGGGGGCGGCGTTGAGGGCTTTCTTGTGGCATGCAGCGCCTTTGCGCACTGCAAGCAAATCC
Organism: Candidatus Nealsoniibacteriota bacterium; assembly: GCA_003551845.1. Lineage (GTDB taxonomy): Bacteria > Patescibacteriota > Minisyncoccia > Minisyncoccales > PWPS01 > PWPS01. Next base: position 2,129 of record PUNQ01000048.1, on the reverse strand, counting down.
TTGTAAACCCAAGTACATCCAAATCCACCACAGGCCTCAGACCACACTCACCCGCACCGCCTGTTGCAGGAACAGCACCGCAATGAGCATCCCAAACGTCTCCCCAGCCAGCCTGCAAGCCGCACATAAACAATGGCTTGAGCAGCCACACTGCTGCCTTGCTAAGAAAGACAGTTTGAGTGGGACACGGCACGTGGTGGTGTCCTTTCTATTCAGCGACGCACGTGGCACCACATGCCAGGCAAGGCATGGGCGGTGCAACAAGCTGCAATGCGCCTGTAAAGCCTCCTCCCTGACAGAGGCACACACCCACAAAAGTGGCGCACCTGGTAAACCTGTGGACGAGACGGCAGGCGCCAAACAGGGCCATGATGATGAGGAAGATGGCGGCAAAGACGCTTGTCCACGCACACCAGGGTAGGTACATTGACACATCCAAGTCATCCCTGCACCCAGGAGTGTTGTTTTGGATCTTGGCAAGGGTGCCACTCGATGGCCTGCATCGTGCGCACCAGGCTGCAGTGCAAGGACGCATGCTAGGTCCCTGACCAGTGCGCAGGTCCAGCTTCCGGGCTTGCTTCAAGTTTGAGCATTTGTGCCTTAATCCAAGTGTGTGATCCAAGTTAACATGGCTACACCAAGGTGCACACGGCAGGTGTTGTGCATCATCCCTGCATCATGCAGGGCCCACTATGAGTACAAGGCAAGTAGAGCATACAGGAAGTGAGCAGTAGCGCAAAGTCTCCTCCTAGATTGCCCATCAACACACGTAAGAACGGGTGCTGTGTGCTGGCGTAGGCATAGCTGAGGCATGAACCCTGAACCTCCTGTCAGTCTGAAGGTGAGCCTCCCCAGGGCCATAGCCAGGGAAGCTGCCACTCACCGCTCCTTTATGAATTGATACCTGCAGCGTGAGGGAGAGGAGGGTGTGTGGGAGGTGAGAAACGCAAATAGTGAAGCTGCCAAATAGTGGAGCTGCAGGCTCTCTTGAGTGCAGCCCTGAATATGTGGTGCTCGTGACAGCATGATGCCGACATGAGGCTGATTCGGGCGTTAAGCTCCTCCATTTGCAGCACACATGCATGCTCGTGCAGGCTACGAGCAGTGGAAGAGCTATGTTTGATGCAAAGGGAAGCAGCATGTCCATTTTGCGCACGTGAATATACTCACATGAAGGAGAGGATGGTGACGATGGGCTGCAGGAAGCAATGAGGTAAGTAGGTAGAAAATTTAGCATTCGTGACATGTAAAAGTTAATACAATTTGAGTGGAGCATGCCTTGGCATAGGAGCTGTCAGCTTTGCAAAGTCCACCAAAAGAAAGTGGTGGGAGCGCAGGTGCTGTTGCACTGTTGTAGAGGGAGCAGCGGGAGCGGCTCTACCCCACTCCTTACCTGTGCCACACCATTGATGACGATGGGTTGGCCACCAAAGAGTGCCTGCATCAAGTTTGCCAGCGAAGGTTGGATTTGCCAACAATACACGTGTCCACATCAACAGTGCTGCCTCATCATCTGCCAAGATGCATGCACAAAAGTATGGCAATAACAGTGTCAATGAATGGTCATGCAGCATGCAATGGCCCAACACTCCAGAGCTGGGAGCCATACTCATCAGCCATACTTGGATCACCATTATATGGTGATTATATGGTGATGGGTATCCCAGGTGGGCAAGCACGACCAAAGCACACGCTGCCGAGCATCATTCATGCCTTTTAGAGGGCACCCACCTGGCCGACGCCAGAGAAGGCGCATGCTACGAGGACATGCACCTGCACACACGCGGTGGGTGGAGGTGGTCATGATGCAGAGGATAGCGGCAAGGCGTGGCTGCCCTTGCAGCCCTGAATGTCAGGACTGAACTGTTGACCTTACCAGTACGCGCCCTTCGCTCATCCGCCGACAAGGCATGGCGAGTGAGAATGCTGCATGCCACTTCCTGCAGCAAACTCATCAGGCAAACGTACCACAGTGAATACGCCCTCAGTGTCCTTGGCCAGCTGCTCGCCAAAGGAAATGGCGGGCAGCAGCGATGTGAAGAAGATGTAGGTCGCCGGCGCAAAGATCCTGTGTTGCATGCACGTGTGCAAGGGGCGCGTTTGTGTGGGGGCGCATGCTTGCATATCTG
>PUNQ01000012.1 GCA_003551845.1 Candidatus Nealsoniibacteriota bacterium | reverse complement strand
ATGAGACCGAGGAGTCAGGCGAGCAAACCGTCCGATTGACATACAGCGTATTTTTCCCACCAACACATATCCAGTGCCAGATGGCCGAGCAGTGGGCAGAGGAGATTAAACATCGCACCGACGGGAGCGTTGACATTACTATCTATCCGGCCGGAACGCTAAGCGCAGCCGATCAGTGCTACAGCGGCGTGGTAAGCGGTATTTCTGATATTGGAATGAGCTGCTTTGCCTACACGCGCGGGCGATTTCCATTGCTGGAAGGAATTGACCTGCCTCTGGGTTATCCCAACGGCCTCTCTGCAACGCAGATAGCGACCAAAATTGCCCGTGAATTTGAGCCAGAAGAGCTAAAAGATGTCAAACTCCTCTATATTCACGCACACGGCCCGGGCATACTGGCATCCAAACAACCCGTGAACTCTCTGGAGGATATGGAAGGCTTGCAGGTTCGCGCAACAGGACTTTCAGCCAAGATTGTCCAAAATCTCGGGGGCGTACCGGTGGCAATGAGTCAGCCGGAAACATATGAAGCCCTTCAGCGAGGTGTTGTAAGCGCAACTTTCTGTCCGGTAGAAACGCTAGAAGGCTGGAAACAGGGAGAAGTCATCGACTCTATCACCGATACCTCCGTCATTGGCTATACCACCTCAATGTTTGTGGTAATGAACAAGGCAAGCTGGAACAGACTCAACGAAGAACAGCAGCGCATCATAGAAGAGGTCAGCGACGAGTGGATTGATAAACACGGCCGGGCATGGGATCAAGCCGACGACAGTGCAATGGAATTCATTCGCGAACTAAATCGAGAGGTCATATCTTTGTCCTCCGAAGAAGAGCAGCGATGGAAAGACGCCGTCCAGCCTATACTGCAGGAGTATGTAACCAACACTGAACAGCGAGGTCTTCCGGGTAAAGATTTCCTGGATAGACTACTTGAACTAATAGAAGAGCACAAGACAACAGTACAATAATAATACGCCCGGCAACCCATGAACCAAACGCCACAAGGTAAATTTATTTGGCGAAGAATCGAACGCATATGCGTCCGCAGCGTCAGGACTATTGTATTTGCTCTGACATATATTTCGGCTGTCAGCGTATTTGTAATGATAGCAGTTACATGTGCCGATGTGCTGCTTAGATTACCGTGGATTAATCGGCCTTTCGTTGGCGCGTTTGACATAGTGCGAATCGCCGGAGCGGTAACACTTGCAGCGGCCTTGCCCTATACGACAGCCGTAAAAGGGCATGTGGCAATAGAGTACTTTTTCCACAAACTCAACCATATCAGCAGGATTATCGTCGATAGCGTAATGCGTTTACTCTCAATAACGCTCTTCGGATTCCTCGGCTGGCGTAGTGTTCTATATGGAACGGATTTGTACCATATAGGCCAGGTTTCACAGACGCTCAGAATACCCATCTTCTGGGTGCCGATTTTCATTGGATTTTGCTGTTTTGTGGTTGTACTTGTAGTTGTGCATCATCTGATATATCCGCAACGGGAGATGATCAAACTATGACGCCACTGCAAATCGGTATTCTGGGTTGTATTATCTTATTTGTACTGCTGGCAGCAAGCCTGCCGGTGGCATTCGCCATGGCGGTTATTGGCTTTATCGGATTTGCCTTAATCGTAAACACTCACGCTGCCGCCAGTATGATAACGGTTGAGCTCTACGAAACCTTTACCTCTTACAGCCTGACAGTAATTCCACTGTTTGTTTTTATGGGGCAGATAGCTTTTCATGCCGGTATCAGTCGCAGACTCTTTGACGCAGCATATCACTGGCTGGGACACTTGCCCGGCGGGCTGGCCGCTTCAACAGTCGGCGCCTGTGCCGGATTCGGCGCAATCTGCGGCTCCGGACCTGCAACCGCCGCAACCATGGCCTCGGTAGCACTGCCGGAAATGAAACGCTACAAATACAGCAATGAATTAAGTTGCGGCACTGTGGCCGCCGGCGGCGGACTCGGTATGTTAATCCCGCCAAGCGTAGTGTTTATTGTCTATGCAATCTTGACCGGACAATCGATTGGGAAATTATTTATGGCGGGCATTTTGCCGGGTTTGCTCATTGCACTACTTTTTTGCCTTACCATCTATGCTCGGTGTATAATCAACCCAGAACTTGGCCCCGCCGGCCCTGCGATGAGCTGGCGTTCAAGATTCTTATCACTGGCCGGGCTGATTGAAACCCTGGCGCTGTTTGTATTAGTGATGGGCGGGATGTTTCTGGGATATTTCACACCAACCGAAGCGGCGGCTATAGGGGCGGCAGGCAGTCTGGCTATTGCCGGCATACGCGGCCAGCTATCGCGCAAGATGCTGATGCGATCACTAATGGAAACGGTACGAACCTCATGCATGGTAATGTTTATCGTTGCCGGAGCTGTCATTTTCGGAAGATTTCTGGCTATTACACGAATTCCATTTGAACTGGCAACGTGGCTGGCAGGGCTGCCGCTACCGGGCTGGATGGTAATCGGAATGATCATTCTGTTTTACCTGGCCGCAGGCAGTTTTATCGACGCACTGGCGCT
>PUNQ01000026.1 GCA_003551845.1 Candidatus Nealsoniibacteriota bacterium | reverse complement strand
TTCAAAAAGCGATAACCCGGCTAATTTATTTCCAAAAGCTTGGAAATCTTCTTTTTATCAAAACCGATCACTATATCGTCTCCTATTTCGGTAACCGGAACACCCAGTTGACCGGTTTTTTCTTTCATTTCTTGCAACGCTTCTTGATTTTCAGCCACGTTCACTTCTTCATAATCAACTTCATTCTTCTCAAAAAACTTTTTTATTGCCACACAATAGGTGCAAGTCGGAGTGCTGTATATTTTTACCTTTTTTTCTTTATCGGTCATCTTTTTCTTTTTACCTTTTGAAGATAAAAAGGATTACTTTTTTATTAAGCTTATTATAAAAATCAGTTACTGGCAAACATCGTCTGAAAAAACGATCTTTTTCAAGAGATTTCTTTGATCGATCTTTCCCAGCGATCCCTTTGCGCATTCCTTTTCGCTGAAATATCGTGTTTTGTCACTGCCTCTCCCTCTGACCAAAAGAGGTATCTTTTCATGGCAATGACTTTTCATAAGGCAACAAGTCGAGTGATCGGCGGTCACTATGATCTGATCGGTAAATTCATTAAAAATCGCTAATTGCCTATCAATCTCTTCAATGAATTCCATCTTACCCCAAAAGTCTCCGTCCTCGGCTAAGCTGTCCGTCGCTTTAACATGAACAAAAACAAAATCATAATTAGAAAGTATCGCCTCTCTGGCTTTTTGAAACTTCCCTTCCAGATTGGTGGTCGGTAATCCGTTGGCTCCCTCGACTTCAAGAATATCCATTCCCAATAGCTTTCCGACTTGCTTATATAAAACCTTGCCGGCTACGCAAGCCGCTTTTTTGTCATATCTCTCTTTAAAGCCGGGCAAATCAACCACGCCGGATGCTCCTCTGGTCAATATATAGTTGGCCGGTAGATCTCTTTTTTTATTCAAGGGGTGTTTTTTTAATATTCGGTGACTTTTTTCCAAAAACTTATTCAAAATCTCAGCGGTATAAGCGGCTTCCTTATCATCTTTCAACGGTTCAATTTTTTTAAGTCCGGATTCTCCTTCACCGTAATGAGGATCACCGTCCGATATTTGAGCGCTCAAACCCTCCCCCTTCATCGCTATTCCCACTCTGTGCTCTTTGGCCGACTTAACTGAAAAGCTTACCCCGTCAATCTCAAGCCCGTCAATTTCTTTTATCAGTTCTCCGGGATCTTTTATTCTTCCCGCCCTCCTGTCAACAACTTCTCCATTTTTTACCGTAGCAAAATTTCCCCTGATGGCCACATCACCCCTTTCTACATCTATTCCCGCTCCCGCCGCGGTCACTATTCCACGAGAAAGGCCGTATTTCTCGGGATCATATCCGAAAAGAGAAAAATGACCTTCTTCCGAAGTGGGTAAGCTTCCCTTAAAAACGGGTAATAAAAGACCCAGCCTCCCCTCTTTTGCCCAATTGTCAAGATTGGGAGTTTTCGCTTTTTCCAGAGGAGTTTTGTTTTTGAAAGCCGGAATCTCTTCGTCTCCGAGTCCGTCCAATACTATAAATATTGTTTTCATAATTTTAATTTATTCCAGTCTGATTTTATCACATCACCCGGTTAGTTTCAAAATAAGAAACATCCCACAAAAAGAGTGTTGCTTTAGAACCCCTTTTGCCGTGATCTTAATAAACCTCCCGCCAATCCGGTAATCTCGGGCGAACGGAAATATCTTTTTCAATTTCGCAAACAACACCATCTCCATCAATAACTTTTAAGCTGACTCTTCTATCTCCCTGATCTCCCCTGAATTCCATTTCAACTGTTTCGCCGGTAGCTTTTTCGGGTTGACCTCCTTCGAATTCCCACTCATAATCGGTAATCCATTTTGATCCGGGTGTGCTTTGGTCAGAGAACTCAACTCTCTCTTGTATGTACGGTTCGGAGGGTTGCCAACTAAAATCGGGAGCAGCTCTTCTCTCGCCCGTTTCAATATTGGCATTATGATCATCACTGTACTCCCAATCCGACCAATATCCGTTTTCATTTCTAACCCTGACCCGCCAATAGTATGTCCGATTAAAGCTCAGATCTTCACCAATCGTGTATGAGTCAACGGGTCCGGGATTCACCGTATCGAAAGTATCACTGAAATCATTATCTCCTTCACTAATTTCGATTTCAGAATCAACATATTCGTGCCCCGTCTCTGAAAAATATTCCCATCGAACCGTTTTTGCCGGAGGTCTATTTTCTGCACAATAATCTTCAGAGCTATAATCGCTGGACCACAAATCATGAGCCTCGGGAACAGGATGATTAACGGTGATATTCGACGAATGCTCCCTCCAAGCGGAATAACCACCTCCGCTTTCGGATCTGACCCTGTACCTAATCGTTTCTATGGCCACATTCGCGGGAATATCATGATTATATTCAGAAATAATGCCTGTGTCGGAAAGGGGAAGGTAACTTCCTCCGTTATAGCTGACTTCCAATTTATAATTTCTATTGGTGTCGGGATTTCCCCAAAAAGGAGTCTCTCCCCAATTTACCGACACCTCCTCTCCTCCCCAAACTTCATCTGCGGGAGAGGTAAAAGGTCCCGGCCTGTCGG
>PUNQ01000050.1 GCA_003551845.1 Candidatus Nealsoniibacteriota bacterium | reverse complement strand
CCGTAACTCGCGCTGTAACTCCCGCGCGACTTCCCGGTCTGCCGGCCCAAGGCGTCGTAGGTAAAGCTCGTCGTCTCCGACCCCTGGGTGATTTCCGTCAACTCGTTGGCGGCATTGTAGCTGAAACTCCGCGTGAATTCACCCACGTACTCCTTCTCGATGAGGTTGTCCCCGGCGTCGTAGGTGTACTGGTATTGTTCGATCACCCACGGCGGATGAATGGGGAGCGACGCTTGCGTCAAGCGGTAGCGGTCATCGTAGGAGTATATCCAATCCGCGGCGTAATTGGCCGAACTCTGCCTGGTGATGTTGCCCACCTTGTCGTACTCATAGGCGTACTCCTCCACCGTGGTCCCGCCGCTGTCCTTATGCGCGATCGCCTCCAGCCGCCCCTGGCCGTCGTAGGCGTATTCCGTGCTCATGCCATTGGGCAGGTCCACCTGCGTGCGCTGCCCCGCCGGGTTGTAATCAAGGTTCCACGTCCGGTTGCCCGGCGCGGTGATGGAGGTCAAGCGTCCAGCATCGTCATAGCCGTAACTGGTGTCTCCACTGTCCGACAAGTACGCACCCTACGCAACGCCTCGGTGAACCCTATTCTCGGCATTCACGCTGGCATTACGCAAGATAGCGTTTTCAAACTTGTTGCTACGGGACGGCCGGTGCTAACGTTAAAAGCTCTCGCTGAACAACTTAAGGCTCCCGGCACACACTGTAAGCCGTTCTAGGGCTGCACTCAAACGGTATACATTGCGTGAGACTGTGGCCAGGACAAAGTCTTCAACAGCGCTCACATAATACTCACACATTCTTCCGATACTCTCGGGTAGATCGTTCATGCTTCCTATATCCGCATAAATCTCGTTGCTCCCTGCTATTCCTATATTAGAAACTGAACGATATGGTCCCGAAAACTCACAGGCAATCGCATGCGCAATGAGAATCAAGTCTTCTCTAGAATCGACGTGTCCTCTCACAATATTCGCCGTTGGCAAACACCGGGAATGACATTCAAAAATCTCTCCCATCACAACAAGAACTCTTGACTTCATGTCGCCCGTACGAAGTGGCGGTCGTTTCACGCTGTACGATAACGCCGGCAAAAGGTTGTCAAACATCCAGGCTACGTCAACATTATGCTTCGCAAAAAGACTCAGTGTTGTCCACGCGTCATCATACCCAACATCAAGTCCCCATACGTTACTACTCGCATAAGCTCCATAGAGCCTCCTATCTCTTGCTAACCACTTATACAAATAAGTAAAGTATGGCGCCATTACCTCGTTCCACACGAAACTCCTTGCGAGAGGGCGCGATTTCCGGATTCTTTCAATTGAACATAATATCTTTAGAAAGAGGTCCAAACAACGTTCATCGTTATAGTCTATCCGTCTCGGGTTATTCAATATAGATAAGTACACACATTGATTAATAAAATCAAATGTATAGCATTCACTATTTGGGCCTTTGCTTTGCCACTTAGTAGTCAAGCATTTCATTAGTTGATCTTTAGAGGCATTGTTGCGCCAATGCATATCAATGGCATCATGATATATCGCCAACTCCCTTTCCCTAAGGTTATGATATTTGTACCATGCGCTCCTTGCATATCCCGACATCGAAAATTCTCCATAAATAGCTCTCGATAGGGGGCAAATGGGGTACACCGAGACATTCTGTTACAAAGGTTTCACCATAGGCTACGATAATGTTTGGCATATTCAATTCGAAAGTTCGGTTCATATGTTATTTCATGGAAGAAATCTTTCTGAGGCTTATCACAACATGCTTGTGCTTTCTCTGACCATCACGCACACAGTCGTAGCGTTCTCCTTGTGTTGAAAAAAAACCGAGTTTCACCCAATATCTACTTTGACTGCTACCTTAATACACCAGCCCCCTCTTACTACCTCCCTCAAGTTAAAGCCCTCGGTAAGAAATTTCTCTGTTCATGGCTCACTATTGTTTTATGCGATGCTATTAGGCATCAAGTGTTCTTCCGCAATCGAGTACAGGATATCCTGGACCGGGTTACTCACGGTACTCAAGCGCCCACACACAGTGCGTCAGGAGGCCTAGCGATCAAGGCTAACCCGGCAGCTGCAGCACCAATAGCTGCCGGTTGCGCACCTGGCAGCGGTGCCACTGCTGCTACCACCGCAACGCCAAGAAGCGCCGCGCCTGCTAATGCACTCCACGGAACAGGGCTGGGTTTCGGCGGAGGTGGTGGTCCTGGGGGACTGCACGGTACCCGACCATCACGGGCTGACTCGATGAAACTCGGCCATATCCCGTCCTGGCCCTCGCACTGCTTAAAGCAATCCTCGCAACGTGAAGTAGGAATGCCGTAAGCAAACTCCATGCAGTACATCAGCGCATCAAAGCTATAGCCCCAGCGGATCCGTGAAGTTCACCGGATTCCCCCTCACATACGCATACACATTGGGGCCATCGACCATACCCAGCGGGTCGCGGGTGGTCCAGCGGGCTTGGAAGGGCGAGTAATAGCGGAACGGCGCGTAGTACAGCCCGGATTCGCCGTCCCATTGATGCCCGGTAAACATGAAGCGTTCATCGCCCGAAGCCCCCT
>PUNQ01000024.1 GCA_003551845.1 Candidatus Nealsoniibacteriota bacterium | reverse complement strand
GCGAGGGCATCGACATAAAGGTCAGACTTGCTCTTGGGGCTGGCGTCCACCTTGATTCCGTTCCGCTCGAACTCGTCTGCGGGCCACGATCCGGCGTAACGATCCGCCGTGATGCGCGTGATGCCGTAGGACTTCAGCAGGTCGGCGTATTCGGCGGTGATCTCTGCGGGCGTACCCTTGCGGCCGCGCACAAGGTCCACCACCATGCGCTCGGCCTCGCGGTGCCCGATGGCGAGACAGTATTCATCTGCGCCACCGCCCGCCGGATCAGCGAAGGCGACATACCGGTGACGACGATCAAAGGGCAGCTCTAGCGGATCGGGGCGCACGGCAGATTGCACCGTGTCGCGGGCAAGGAACGATTCCACGTCCTCACGGAACTGGCCTAACCATTCCGCCTTGGCGGCCTCGGGATCATCCTCTAATGCGTCATCAATCACGCGCCGGTCTAGCGTGGGGTTGAAGTCCAGCGTGCCGCCCTGGACCACCAGAACATCGCCGGGCTTGCCGTAGTGCTTTCGCCATTTGTCATACAGCAGGCCACGGCGCGCATACGGGGAACTGAAGCCGATCACCATCCCGCCCGTGGTCGCGAGACCGGGGACGGCTGCGCGATAGACTTCAATGTCCGGTGAGGCGCTGTTGTCCGCTCTATAAAACGCGAGTTCGTCCATCAGCACACACAGCAGCGCCCGCCCTCGGATCGCTCGGAAGCTGTTGGTGTGTACCTCGATACTGACCTTGTTGGTCAGGTCGATAGACTCCGCGCCGGACCGCTCCACAAGCTGCGATAGCACCGGCGAGCCCTCTAACATCGCCTGGATATAACCCATCGCGACTTTCGCCTGTTGGCGGTCCACCGCAAGCAACGCGATCACGCCACGCTCGCCGGGACTCAAACGCTCTAGCAGGCCGGTCAATTCGGCCCCCACGGTCCCCAGGTACACGGCAGCGGCGGCGGCGTTATGGGTTTTGGCGCTGCGCCTGCCTGCGATCACGTAGAGTTCGCGTACACGATTGGCGGGTGGCTCACGTCCACCGGCCAGCTTGTTGAAGTGTCCCAGCCGGTCCCCGTGCATCGGCACGCCAAAAGCCCCAGACAACACCGCGCGCCACGGTTCCCAGCTATCGCCGGTGAAGGTGTCGCCCATCAGGTCCGGGGCCTGCATGAACTCGATGATGTTCACGCCGTCGCCTCTCGGCTGGCGAGATACGTTGCAAGGTCGGGCACGTCCTTTGCCTTGCGGTCCAGGCCCACCGATTTCAGCAGGCCCACCAGCGTGTTCACGTTGTTCGTGTGCCGGGCTTCGTCGATTTCCTCGCCACGGGCAAGCGCGGCTTCCCGCTGTTCAATCTGTACCTCCAGCCAAACGATCCGCTTGGCGAGGCTCCGGCGCTGATAGCTCAGGGCATCCGCACCGCCAAGATCGGCCTGCAATGCGTCCAGGCGAGCGCGGGCGGCCTGCGCCAGCCGGGTGCGCCCGTCCAGCGATTCGATCCAGTCGGATGAATACCGCGCGGGTATCTCTGCCTGTTTTGTGTTCATCGCGCGCCTTTTGGTTGGGTAGTTTGTTGGGTACGGCTTCCATTCTACGGCTCAGGCGCCTCACAGCAATGGAGCGGGGCGGAGCAATTGGGAATCGAACTCGGTTTTTTGCTGGTGCGACCCTCCCCCGGTTCGGAAAGCCCCCGATATATGCGGGGCTACTCCACCGGGTGCGCTTGTTCGTCTATCCGCATAGACGCCAAAGCCGCTGCGCCAATCGGGGCGCGTAGGCACTCGGGACCACAATCGAAACGCGATCCCCTCCGCTTTCCATCGTCACCATGACTTCATCCGCTCGGATAGGCGGGGCGGTAGATGTCGCTCTCTGGGACTAGCCCCGTTTTGGGGTCAACGACGCCCTGCTTTGGGGCGTCGACAATCTGCGAAAATTGTGAATGCCGGTCAGGCCGTCTCGGCTAGGTTGCCACCTCCCCGTCGCAACTCGCGCTCGATGTCCAGATCGTAGAAGTCAGCCCGACGATCCAGATTCTTCCCGCCGTGGAGCGGGCAAAGCGCGTTATCCATGCTCGGCCTCGGGCACTGCTCACCGTCGCCGTGCTGGCATAGCATCCACGGTTCATATCTCCGCATGTCATTACCTCTCTAAAACATTCCGCTGGGTTCGTCTTTCTCCGGTGCCGCCCCGTGGGGCACCGAAAAAGCCCCGCCGATATTGAGCGGGGCAGTTGGTGGGTTCGTTGCCGGTTACATTACGCCTTCGCCGGGGTAAGGCTGTCGGCCTAGTAGCTCACGGCGGTTGGCGGCCATCTCCTCCCCCCATGCTTTCGCCGCTTCCACGTCGGCGCCGTGGTATTGCGCCACCTCGGTGGCGTAACTCATCAGATAGGCGGCGGTGTTTTCGGCGGTGAACCCAAGCTCCTCAAGCTCCGCCACGGCGGCGTCTAGTTTCTGACTCATCGTTAATCCCTCTCTCTCTCTACTGAATGTCGGTTAGTCGCTCGTTACTGTCTCGGCTACGTCATGGCCGGCCCTCCCTAAAACATTCCGCTGGGTTCGTCTTTCTCCGGTGCCGCCCGGTGGGGCACCGAAAAGTG
>PUNQ01000038.1 GCA_003551845.1 Candidatus Nealsoniibacteriota bacterium | reverse complement strand
CTCCTCGGCGGGCATGAGGGGTCCATCCCTTCTCTCCCACTCCAAGCCATGCTGAGAGGACCCGCCGCAGGCCCCTCGGGAAACCCCCCGCTCGAGGGGCCTGTTCTCGTCTCGACCCGGAGCACGCCGCCTTGAGCCTGTCACCCGCCCCGCCGACCGCGCTGCGCAAGGTCACCCGCGAGAGCCGCAAGCGCCACCGCCACCGCTGCCCCTCGGGCAAGCACCCCGAGCCCCACCGAGGGTGCTACACCTTCCACAAGTGCCGCTGTCCTGGGTGCCGCGAGAAGAACCGCCTCGCCAGCCGCTTCTACGTGGACCTGCACCGCGATCTCGAGGGGCGCGGCCACGAGGGCTTCACCGACGCCGAGGCCACGCGCGCCCGCATCCGGCTCCTGCGCGAGTCCGGCCTGCTCCAGCGCGACATCGCCGCGATGATCGGCGTCACGCAGTCGTCGGTGAGCCAGCTCCTCAGCGGTCAGCCCCGGGTGCGCAAGACCACGGCGATGAAGGTCGCACGCGCCCTCGAGGAGGTCCTCGGACGGGATCACGAATACCGTTAGACCCGTCCACCCTGTTCCCACAGGTGCGCGAGTCTTGAAACGGACATCGAGTCCCCCTGTTCCTCTGGGTCCAAATGAACGACCCTTTCCGCGGCCCAAATGGCCCCTCGGGGCCACTAACGGGGCGCATGGATTTCCTCTCAACGAAGGGCGATCTCGCCGTTGCGCCCATTAGCGCCCCCCCTTATAGGGGGCGCGATTGGGCCGCAACGAGAGCGAGACGGCAATGCCACGGCTCCGCAGACCCCCGCTGCCGTGGCAGCCGCGTGGCAGACAGACCTCAACCCTCAAGTTCCACTTGACCCCCGCGTCTCCGCACCGTAGGCTTCCCCCTCGAGCGGTCCACCTGGCCGGGTCCCGCTCGAGTCCTAGCCCGCCTAGCCGGGCGGGCGTGAACACGGAGCACTGCCATGCACGAGTCCACGTCGCCGCGCGCCATGCCGCCGGTCGATGCCGTCAACGCGGTCATCGACCTCGCGGTGCATGAGCGCCTCAGCCACGATCAGTACCGCCAGCTCCTCATCGCCCTCAACGCGGTCGGGCGTGATGACTACGAGGACACGCTGGAGCTATGCGCACAGCGGGAGAAGTCCCGCTTCGGCCTCCTCGAGCAGATCGAGGACCTCCGCACCTCGCTCGCGGAGCTCCGCGCAGTGGTGGACATCGCCCGCTCCCAGGCCATGCGGGGTGAGTGGTCGTGAGCTGGATGGACCGCAACCCCAACGCCATGCCCGGCCCCGGTGACCTCCCCCCGTTCCCTGGGGAGGACGACGAGGACCTCTGCCCGGAGTGCGACCTCGAGGTCGAGGAATGCGAGTGCGAGTGCGCATACGGGCCTGAGCCCGACTACGAGATGATCGCCTTCGAGCGGTATGGGCGGTGGAGGTGATGACGCCGGACGAGGCCCGAGCCGAGCTCGACCGGGTGCAGTCTCAGCTCGCGTGGCACGCCACGAACCCCTACGTCTCCCGTCCCGAGGTCATCGAGCGCCTCGTGGATCGCCGCGACATGGCCCACGTCTTTCTCGACATCGAGGAGGACGACCGATGAGCTATGACGCCTTCATCGTCTACGGGACTTTCACCGCCTCGGCTCTTGCGTTCGGGGTGCTCCTCGGGATGGTCGTCCAGGCCTACCTCGACGCGCGCAAGGACGTGCGGATCATCGAGCGGTACGACGAGGAGCTTATGAACGCCCGCCTCGCGCTCATGCCATTCGCTCACTGCTTCGTGGAGCCAGTGCCGGGCGTCGAGCCGTGTGGGGACTGCGACGGGTGCCGGGCGTATGACGCATTCATGCGGGAGGTGCCCCGATGAGCGATGGCCATTACGCCGTCCGCGTCGCGCTCGACGCCGAGGACGGTGACCAGTGATGCCCCGCTACGAGTACGAGATCGTCCAGGTCGGCAGGCTGAAATGGCAATACACCGCCTACGTGATGCTCGACAACTCGCTGGGGCTGGGGGGCGAGCGCATCCCGCAGGAGATCGACTACGGCCACACGCTCACGCGTGGCGCCACCGAGAAGCGCGCCCGCCGTGCCATCGAACGGGACCGAGCAAGGGGCGCGCGCGCCAGGGCGACCCGGCGCAGAGTCAGAGTTCCCGACGCCGAGGACGGTTCGGCGTAACCCTCGACTCTAAACCAGCTGTAAACCTCAACTCTAAACCACCTGCTTGCAATCCACCGCGATATGTGGGACACTGACGTCATAGTCGGCGCGACTGTCCCGAGCGCCACCCCCGAGGCCCCCCCACACAAACAGGGGGGCCTCACGCATACCCCCCCCACCCGCATCGAGGGGTGACCCGTCATGGACGACGCCGAGCTGGTGCGCGCCGCCGAGGACATGTGGACGCTCGTCGACGACGTCCTGTACGGCCACGCCGACCTCGAAGACGTACGCGAACCACACCGGCGTCTCGGGATCGCCCTCATCCGCACAATGGAACGCAGGCCGACCCCATGACGTTCGCCGAAGCGCTCGACGAGATGGACCGGGTCGGTGAGGCGCTGACCTGGCACGCCCGCCACTGGCGGATCGCACGCACCGAAGT
>PUNQ01000071.1 GCA_003551845.1 Candidatus Nealsoniibacteriota bacterium | reverse complement strand
TCTATAAACACCTCGCCTATATCTCCGGCAGCCTCGATTACCGGATGATCCGGCTCCACCACTTCAAACACTATCTCGTCAAGAACCGTCACATCGCTTATGTCACCGGCCTGGGCGTAAACGCTGCCCTCGGCGCCGAACGTGCCTACCGACACCGCCTCATCGAATGCATCTGCGGTAAGACGGAAACCAAGCGCACCCGCCACCGTGATCGGCTCAAGGAACGTGTAGCGATAAAGCTCCGCTTCATCCACATCATCAAGCCCGCCCATCCAGTCGCCGCTTATCAGAATCTCGCCTATCTCGCTGCCAATACCCACAACCACCTTGCCGGTGAGATCGGCATCTATATCCAGGCCGCCCAGCCCCGCGTCACTCTCCACTCCCAGCGTGAGGTCGTAACCGGAGGCAACCACCGTCTCGTCAAGTGCACCCTCCCGGCCCACAAGGCCGCTCTCCGGCGCGTCGGCGCCGGCCGCTTCAAGAGAGACAGACTCAAGAACCTGACGCCGATCGTCCTGATCGAATCCGCTGAACTCAAAGACCTTCGTCAATGCCAACTCATCTTCGATACCCTCGTGCAGGAACGATATCAGGCCAGTGTCCTCTGCCGGACCCATGAAGAAGTAGAAACGGTTACCGCCCTCTTCCTCTTCACCAGTATCTATTAGCCAATCGGAGGAAAGCTCAAGCTCCAGATCAAAAGCACCGGCGTCGCTCTCCGGCTCTGTGAGATCCACCTCGAGCTCATCTTCACCGGCCATCTCGGCGGCAGCTATATAAATGTGCATCGCATCCACGCCCAGCTCAGTAACGCCGCCACGCAGAGCCTCAAACTCGCCGCCAACGTAAATCACCTCTACCGAGCCGGCGCTTATATGCACGTGGTCGGGATCGCCGCTATCAAGGGTCAGATCGCCCTCAACGCGAATGCGCTCTATATCACCGCCGGACTCTATATAATCGCCCGAGGCGCTGCCGCTCACCGTAAGAAGCTCTATATCGCCGGCTTCTATCAGCGCATCGGCTGCGCCCTGCTCCAGGTTACCCTGGATAAGCAGGTCCACCACAGTGCCCCCGACCTCTATACCGTCGGTAAGCTCTCCGTCCTGGCCCTCATAGCGTGCGCGCAGCCAGCCCTCGGCGTCACCGCCTATGTAAACAGGACCTATCTGATCACGTGCCTTGATCGTCGCCTCGGTAAGCTCCTCATACGGAACATCGAGCGAGCCTTCGATTGTCACGCTCGCTATCGAAATGTCGGAGCAGATCACGCCGCCGGTGACGTCTCCACCTATCCATACCGGGCCGAGGTCATAAACGTCAACCCGACCGCCGCTGAGATCGCCCTCTATGGTAAGACTCTCCAGCTGCGCCTCTATGGAGCGGATAACTCCCGCCTCCATTGCGCCAACCTCAACATCGCCGAGATCAGCCGCACGAATCCGAGAACCCTCCAGCAGCGTTCCACCGACCGTTATATCTGCTATCTCACCCGCCTCGATCGTGGCGCTGAGGTCGCCGGTCAGAACAAAGTCCTCTTCAAGGGAAAGATCGCCCGCATCAAGACCCACCACCACGAAACCTTCATCCTCAAGGCTGCCGTCTAAGTATATCCAGCCTATCGCCTCAACATCAACGCCGAACTCAAAGCCCGCAAACGTGCCATCGCCACCGCCGGCTATAAACAGACCCTCAATATCTGTCGGCTCCTGCGTATCCCCCTCAACGTATATCACTCCAACATCACCGCCGGCATCAACCGGAGCGCGGGCGCCGGCCGAATCCTCTCCTATTATCGCTCCGTGAACCACAAGAGAATCTATCGCACCGCCGCTGAGAACCTGAGCCTCCATACCCCCGTCGGCCTCATCGCGCGCATCAAGGGTGCTCGCTATCACAAGCTCCTCTATGGAGCCGGCCGCCACTGCGCCGCTTAAGGTATCTACGTCAAGATACATCCTCATCGAAGCACCCGCAGCATCAACGCCCTCTAGCTCAACCGCCCGCACAAGCGCCTCAGCAACACCGCCGCCTACCTCTATAACACCTATCGTGCCTTCGCCGCTGTCGTCGTAGTCGGCCTCTATCGCCGCATCATCACCGACGACGACGTAGCCCACCTGGAGGATGCCGGTGATCGTTATGCTGCCTATGTGACCGTCGGCACGGATCAGTTCGCTGCCGGAGCGCGCAATCAGATCACCGTCTATAAACACCTCGCCTATATCTCCGGCAGCCTCGATTACCGGATGATCCGGCTCCACCACTTCAAACACTATCTCGTCAAGAACCGTCACATCGCTTATGTCACCGGCAGTGGCCTCTATCCGTCCATCCTCTTCAAAAGTACCTACCGTTATATCATATACAAACTGTTCGGCTATAAGTTCAAAGGTAAGCGCGCCGCCCACGGTGATCGTGTCGGTGAATGTGTAGGTATCCGCATCGAGCCCCGTGCTCCAGGAGCCTTCTATATCTATAAGGCCTATCTCCTGATCGCCGCCAAGGGTGATCAGCCCGCTCATGTCGTCGGTAACGGTGAGGCCGCCCAGTCCGCCGGAGCTCTCGATATCTGCTGCAAGGTCAACGCTGGAGGTCACTTCGGTGTGGGTCAGGCCCACGCCCTGGGTGTCGGTGGCTGCCAGGCCGAGTTCCTCCAG
>PUNQ01000052.1 GCA_003551845.1 Candidatus Nealsoniibacteriota bacterium | reverse complement strand
CCCGCCGTTCGGGCTGTTTCAGAGGCCAGGTATCGATCGCCCTGATCAGACCACGGAGGTCTCCGGCCATGCCTTCGCGGTCGGGGCGGCGCACGTCGAGCAGGGCATTGATGGCATCGGCGACAGCCTGGCGTTGCTCGACGGTCTCACCGCCGAGTTCCTCCAGCAGCCTGTCCGCCTCCTTCAGGGCCTGCAGGGCGCCGTCCACGTCACCATGGAAACGGGTGCGGTACCGCGCGATGCCGTAGAGGTAGGCGGCCTCGGCGTGGATCCAGTCGTCCCGGTGCGCAGCGGCCAGCTCTTCGATCCGGTCCATCTGCTCATCCGCCCGCCGCTGGCTTTCGCGGATGGTCTCCATGCTCTCCTCGGCCCGAGCCAGCGAGCGAACGTGGCTGGCATGCTCCTCGGAAAGGTTGTCCACCCGGCCAGTGAGCCGCTCGTCGCGGCTGCTCAGCTGTTCCCGCAGCTCGGCGACTTCCATGCGCTCGGCATACTCGTCGCTGGCGTCCTCCAGGGCCTGCAGCCGATCCCAGAGCCACCAGCCGCCGACAGCAACGGCCACCAGCACCAGCAGCGCCACGATCAAGGCCACCGTCGCCGTGGTCAGTGCACGGCGATTGCCACCGTCACCGCCATCTGCAGCGCCGGTGGCGGGCACCGGGGCACCACCATTGCCCTGGCCACCTTCCGGCGTGACCGCGTCGCTCTCAGCGGCGGCTGTCTCTGCCTGCGGCCGCGTGGATTCGTTGACGGTGCTCTCCGTTGACGGTTCATCCGGTTTGTCGTTGTTCCTGGAAGGATCAGTCATGGGTTGGCCTGTCTCCGGTTTTCGTTCGCCCAGCGGGCCACGGCATCACTCATGGCCGCTGCGCTGGTGCCTTCTATTGCAACAATACCATTAGCGAACCCAAGCCCCGAGGCCCGGGCGGCAACACGCTCGCTGATCACCACCAGGCCAGTGGCAAGCAAGCGCTCACGGCGCCGCGGCCCGGCCAGCGTGAGCAGGTTATCCAACGCAGTACTGCTGGTCACCACAGCCACATCCAGCGCCCCGCCTGCCCATGCAGCGTCCAGCACCGCCGGGTCCGTGGCGGGCCGCAGGCGACGGTACGCGGTCACCACATCGACCTCGGCGCCACGCGTCTCCAGGGTTTGCCGCAGAATCTCCCGCCCACCGTCGCCTCGCACCAGCATAGTCCGCCGCCCGGTCATCTGCCGGAACGCCGGCTGCGCCAGCAGGGATTCACTGTCGAATCCGGTATCCGGCAAACAGTCCACATGCAGCCCCCACTCTTCCAGCGCCGCGGCGGTACCGGCACCGACTCCGGCGGTGCGCACGCCGGTTGGCCAGGCGCAACCCAGTTCATGCAGGCGACCGAGCAGGGCATGCACAGCATTGGGGCTGACAAAAATGACCCAGTCCATCACGGCCAGCCGCTGGATTCCCTGATCCCTGGCTGCCGGGTCCTCGGGCGGACCGATTGCCAGCACCGGAAAACGGGTGACGGTGGCGCCCCGCCGTTCCAGTTCGGCGCACAGGGGCTCGGCCTGGTGCGCCGGCCGTGTCACCAGCACACCCACGCCGGCGAGCTCGCCGTCGCCCGCGGACACGGCTCAGTGGGCCTCGTCCTCGGCGAACAGCCGCGTGAGGATCTCGCGGGCGCCGCGATCAAGAAGATCCCTTCCGAGAGCGGTTCCCAGGGTGTCGGCCTCGGCGGCGGTGCCGGTGATTTCCCCCCGGACAACCTCGCTGCCATCCGGTGAACCCACCAGGCCTCGCAGACGCAGGCGGTCACCATCCAGTTCGGCGTAGGCGCCGATGGGCACCTGACAACTGCCTTCAAGCTCCCGGTTCATGGCCCGCTCCGCAGCAACGCGGATATGGCTGTGCTGATGATCCAGCGGTGCGATCAACCGCTCCACCACATCGTCGCCCGTGCGGCACTGGATCCCCAGCGCTCCCTGGCCCACGGCGGGCAGGCTTTCCTCCGGCGGCAGGGTGCGTGTGATGCGCGCCTCCATCTGCAGGCGCTGGAGGCCGGATGCGGCGAGAATGATGGCGTCGAACTGACCTTCATCGAGCTTCGCCAGCCGGGTATTCACGCTGCCTCGCAAGGTCTCGACCCGCAGATCGGGCCGCGCCGCGCGGATCTGGCACTGGCGACGCAGACTGGCACTCCCCACAAGGCCGCCTTCGGGGATGTCGGACAGGCTGGTGTAGTGTACGGAGAGAAAGGCATCACGGGGATCCGCCCGCTCGGGAATCACCGGCAGATGGAGGTCGGGGGTGATGGCGGCGGGGACATCCTTCATGGAGTGCACGGCGATATCGGCACGCCCGTCCAGAAGCCCCTCTTCCAGCTCCTTGAGAAACAATCCCTTGCCGCCGATGCGCGCCAACGGCGCATCAAGGATGCGATCACCGCGCGTACTCATGCGCACAAGCTCGACGTTCAGCCCGGGATGCGCCGCCTGCAGCCGTTCGGCAACGTGCTCGGCCTGCCACACGGCGAGGGGTGATTTACGAGTGGCAATACGCAGCGTCTCGACGGACATTCCGGGCTCCTCGGGCGTGGTGCGGTGACGCAACAGGATGCCACGAGTTGACCATGGCTGCCGAATCCCGCGCTGCAGCGGGCGGCCCCTCAGCCCGATGGCTGGCCCATGGACTCAAGCAGCTCCTT
>PUNQ01000060.1 GCA_003551845.1 Candidatus Nealsoniibacteriota bacterium | reverse complement strand
GTTTTGGTTAGAATAAAGAGATTAATTAATTTTTAAACAGTTAAAAAAAATAAAACTAAAAACCGCCCCAAAGGCGGTTTTCTGATTTTTAAACTATCTAAACTTATTTTTCGTAGTTACACTTCTTATCCAAGCAAACCTCTTTACCTTTCTTTTTTACCACTATGGAGTCGCACTCGGGACATCTCTCACCGGTCGGTTCGTAATTGGTACCGAATTTGCACTTGGGATAGCTACTACAACCCCAAAAGATTTTTCCTTTTCTGTTTACTTTTTTAATTAAGGTGCCTTCGTCACATTTTGGGCATTTCACATTGGTATCCTTTTCCAGTCTTTCCGTGTTTTTACATTCCGGATAGTTGCTACACCCCCAAAAGATGCCGTATCTTCCTTGCTTGAGTTCCATTTTTGATCCGCATTCACTGCAAGTCTTGGGACCGAATTCCTTCATCATTTTTTCGGTCTTTTCTTTTTCTTCTTCCATGGGCTCGGTATGCTCACAATCGGGAAAGTTGCTGCAGGCCTTGAACTTTCCGTTTCTACCTAACTTTATTACCAGCTTTCCTTTTTTGCACTCCGGACAATCCTCGTCGGTTTCTTTCAATATGTTTTGTTTTTCCAAGGACTCTTCTTTTTCCTTTACTCTTTTGATGAAGGGTTCGTAAAACTCTTTAATCATTTTTTGCCAGTCCTCTTTCCCTTCTGCAACTTCGTCCAGCTGTTTTTCCATCTTGGCGGTAAAATCGATATCGACTATGTCCGGAAAGTGATTTACCAGCAGATTGCTGACGACTATTCCTATGTCCGTGGCGTGCAATTTCTTTTTTATCTTTTCTACATAATTTCTGGACTGAATCGTCGCCAATGTCGGAGCGTAGGTTGACGGGCGGCCGATATCGTTTTTCTCCAACTCCTTAATCAAAGAAGCTTCACTGTAGCGGGCCGGGGGAGTGGTTTCTTTTTCTTGAGTCTCCAATTCTTTCAGCTTCAACCCATCTCCTTCACTTACTTCCGGGAGGGATTGCTCTTTCATCTTTATCGGATAAACTTTCATGAATCCGTCAAAGAGAATTTTTTGACCGGAAGCTCTCAAAAGGCACTTGCCCGATTTGACGTCAATCTTTTTTCTTTCTATTATCGCCGGTGTCATTTGAGAAGCCAAAAATCTTCTTCTTATCAAATCATATAACTTCTTTTCTTGCTTTTTTCCTTTTGGACTACCGTTTTTGGGATTCGTCGGTCTTATCGCTTCGTGAGCTTCCTGGGTTCTTCCCTTTGATTTGAAGTTTCTGGATTTATAGTATTTTTCACCCCATTTATTCATAATTATTTCTTTCGCCGCCGCTTTTGAGGATTTGGATAGATTAAAAGAATCGGTTCTGTGATAGGTGATAAGTCCTTTTTCATAAAGACTTTGAGCCAATCTCATTGTATATTTTGAAGAATAATTGAGCCTTATGGAAGCGTCTTGCTGAAGAGCACTCGTCGTATAGGGAGGGTAGGGGCTTCTCTTCTTTTCCGATTTTCTGACCTCGGCCACTTCATAATCCGCCTCCTCCAAATCATCTTTTATCTTTTCAAAAATCTCTTCTTCCGTTATTCCCGGTTTGGAAATCTTTTCTCCGTCTATCTTTATCAGCTTCGACCTGAATTCTCCTTTGTTTTCAAGATGAGCGTAAATTAAAAAGTAGGTTTCCGGTACGAAGTCTCTGATCTCTTTTTCTCTTTCCGCTACAAGGCGCAAAGCTACCGATTGAACTCTTCCCGCAGAAAGGGAGAAGTCTCTGTAAATCTTTTTCCATAAGAGGGGGGAAAGTTTATAACCTACCAATCTGTCCAAAACTCTTCTTGCTTGTTGAGCATTGACCAAATTTTCATCTATCTTCTTCGGATTTTTCAGGGCTTTCAGTATGGCGTCTTTGGTAATTTCATGAAAAGAGACCCTTTCATAATTTTTCAAATTGAGAGCCTCTTTCAAGTGCCAGGAGATGGCCTCTCCTTCTCTGTCCGGGTCCGTGCTTAATATTATCTTGTCCGCGGCCTGAGATTCTTTCTTCAAGCTTTTAATGGTTTTTTTCTGCCTGGAAGGAATTACGTATTCGGGTTTGAAGTCATTTTCCGTATCCACTCCCAGCTTTTTTTCGGGTAAATCTCTGATATGTCCTTTGGTTGAAAGGATCTTATAATCATCGCCCAAAAACTTTGACAGAGTCTTTGATTTGGTTGGTGATTCGACCAGAATTAATTTCATTTTCTTTTTATGTTAAAAATTGTTAGCTTAAAAATGCTACCATTAAAATTATTTCTTGTAAAATGCGTTTTACGACAAAAATCTTACTTATTACGATTTTGAACTCGGGATGAGGAATGAAGCTATGTTTTCAAAGCGGGGAAAGCAAGCTCAAAATTTATAGGCAAAGATGCTATTTAGCGGCAAACCATTAAGGGTACTTGACAAATAAAAAATATGTAATATAATAGAGCCACCTTGATCTTTGAGATTATCTACGAAGGGTTCATCTCGACGAATCTTCTTTGAAGGTACGTTGAGACAAAAAGGAACGAAAAAATCCTCCTTATATCCCTCCTTTCATTTATTTTTGTTCTGGAACCTGTCCCTTTGGGATATTTCCGTTCGAAGTTCGTTTTCGGATTTTCGGACGGAACTTCGTAGATAATCTCAAGGAGAAAGGAGG
>PUNQ01000041.1 GCA_003551845.1 Candidatus Nealsoniibacteriota bacterium | reverse complement strand
TCCGCCGCCACTTTGCCGGAAGCCACTATTGAAGCGATAAAAAATTTAAGTGTAAATACCTTGATTGTCGGCGGAGTGGACAAGGGTGGTGATTATCGATCCCTGGCTTCCGAAATAGTTAAAAACGGGATAAAAAATGTGATTCTTTTTCCGGAAACCGGAAAGAAGATTGAAAAACACCTTAAAAATTCGGATCTGAAAAAGATAAAAATTTTTAATTACTCAACGATGGAAGAGGCAGTCCGAAAATCTTTTGAAATTACTTCGAAAAAAGGTGTTTGTCTTTTATCTCCCGCTTCCTCCAGTTTCAATATGTTTTCCAGCTATAAGGATAGGGGAGAGCAGTTTAAAAAATATATAAAAAAATATGGCGAAAGATAGTCCGGATTACATCTTGTTTACCACTGCGGGACTTATAATTCTCGCCGGATTCCTTATTTTTACCAGCGTCTCAATGGCTTACGTAACCTCCATAGAGGGTGGTGTGGATGATATGGGTTTAGCTTATTTTTTGATTCGCCAGTTTCTTTTCGGGGTTTTGCCGGGAATTTTGATAGGCCTTATTTTATTCAAAACTCCGTTGACGCTGATTAAAAAGATGGCTCCCGTTCTTCTTTTGATTAATTTGATATTGGTAGCGATGGTTCTTGTTCCCGGGCTGGGAATTACGATCAGGGGAGCCAAGCGCTGGCTGCAAGTCGGCCCGATATCTTTCCAGCCCAGTGAATTTTTAAAACTGACCTTTATACTTTATTTATCCAGCTGGCTGGTGGAAAAGAGAACGGGCAGAGACGACAAAAAGATATTTTCCGAAAATTTATTAGCCTTTCTGGCGGTTTCCGGTGTCATAGCTTTTCTTATGTATCTGCAGCGTGATTTGAGTACATTGATAGTAATAATAGCTACCGGATTTGCAATGTATTTTATCTACGGGGCACCACTTCGTCATATAGCTGCACTCGCTGTCAGTGGAGTTTCGGCCTTTGCTCTTTTTATTGCAACTTCTCCGTACAGATTGGAAAGAATCAGAAGCTTGATTGACTCCGGAACGAATCCTTATCAGGCTCACCAGGCCTTGATTGCCATCGGGACGGGCGGCCTTTTCGGTTTGGGCTTCGGAATGGGCAATCAAAAGTATGGATTTTTGCCCTTTGCAATGAGTGATTCCATTTTTGCGGTTTATGCTGAAGAGGCGGGACTTGTCGGGGTGATTATTTTGATTCTTTTGTTTTTAATTTTTACTTGGAGAGGCTTCAAGCTGGCAAAAAGCAGATCCGGATTTTTGAGCTTGGTGGCGGCGGGAATAAGTTTTTGGATATTTTTTCAAGCGTTTGTTCACATGGGTGCGATGTCGGGTATTCTGCCTATCACCGGAATACCGCTCCCTTTTATCAGTCAAGGTCGTGCTCACTTCATAGCCGAATTGGCGGGCTTGGGAATAATTTTAAACATATCTAAAACAAAAAAATTATGAAAGAAAAAAAAGTTGTTTTCACCGGCGGAGGTACCGGAGGTCATGTTTTTCCCCTGGTTTCGGTCATTAGGAATTTAAAAGAACAATTTCCGAAACAATACGGAATGAAGCTTTATTATATAGCACCGCGCAACGATATACCGGATTTTGATTTTACTCAAGAAGGATTAAAAACCAGGCACATATTCGCGGGGAAAATTCGTAGATATATCGACCCGGTGTCGGTAATTTTGAATTTAGTAGATTTGATCAAGACACCGATAGGGATAATCCAATCCATTTTTCATCTCTTTGTAATTTCTCCGGACATGATTTTTTCCAAAGGGGGTTACGGATCGGTTCCCGTAGTCATAGCGGCTCGGCTATTAAAAATCCCGGTAATACTCCATGAATCGGATGCGGTTCCCGGTTTGGCGAATAAGATAGTTTTTCGCTTCGCTACGGAGGTATTCGTCTCTTTTCAGGACACGAAAGGGGTTAATCCGAGGAAGAAGTTCGTGGTTGGAAACCCGATAAGAAGAGGTGTTACCGGAGGCACTATGAAAGGGGCGGTGGAAAGATTTCGGCTAACTCAAGAAAAGCCGGTTATTTTGGTGATGGGTGGATCTCAAGGGTCCGAAAGCATAAATGATACCGTTTTGGCTATTTTAGTCCAGATGTTGAGTGATTTTGAAGTCATTCATCAGTGTGGTAGAAAAAATATCAAAAGAATAAAGGATGAAACCGACGCTTTTCTTCCCGACAGGCTGAAAAAATATTATCATCCGTATTCCTTTTTTGACGAAGGGCAATTGAGAGACGCGTACGCGGCAGCCAGTTTGGTTGTTTCAAGAGCCGGAGCGGGATCGATATTTGAAATTTTAGCCAACCACAAGCCGAGTATTTTAATCCCTCTTCCCGAAGCGGCACAGGATCATCAACGGGAAAACGCTTACAGAGTGGCGGAAGTCGGAGCGGCTTTGGTGATGGAGGAAGAAAATTTGACACCTCATTTCTTTTTGGAAAAGATAAAATCGTTATTTTTGCCCAGAACTCAGCTTGTTCAGATGAGAGAAAACACCGAACATTTTGCCAGGCCGGAAGCGGGACGAATCCTCGCGGCTTATATTAAGGAATTTCTATTGCAATGACAGAAATTCCGTATGCTCCGTAGAGGTGATTAAGGAATTTCTATTGCAATGACAGAAATTCCGTATGCTCCGTAGAGGTGATTAAGGAATTTCTATT
>PUNQ01000070.1 GCA_003551845.1 Candidatus Nealsoniibacteriota bacterium | reverse complement strand
CAAATATGTGGCTCTGTTGAAGTCCTTCAGAGCTGATACAAACTGTGTGCTGCATACACAGCGCGGATGTGGCACGGATTGTGGGGCGATAAACGCGGAAGGTCAAACGCTTAGTACAGGGCAAGCAGTTACCGAAACGACTATGAATCTGTCCAAGCTGTGTCAAAAGCCACCTGCTGCATACAGAGGATGGGTTCAGCACGAAGTGCGAGTATCTTCATTGTGTGCTGGCTTCCTTCTCCGGAACGCAGACATTCGCTTTTCTGTGCAGATGAGTAGTTAGGATCGATTAAACGTTCGACCGCGCGTAGAAGAAATAACCCAATCCTGCGTTGTGTAGTGCGTGCCCGAAGAGCGGAACCAGTAAATTACCTGTATAAAGATATAGTGCCGCAAGAACGAGCCCTCCAATTCCTGAAAGCAACATTTCCTTCACAGCAACACCGTCGATTTCTCTAACGGTGTCAACGCTATTTGGATAGTGGTAGAATCCAAACAGCACGGCATTCAACACTAGTCCAAGCAAGACTCCGAACCCATCTACCAACCAGATTAGAATAATCCCCCGAAACAGGAGTTCCTCTGCCCCACCGACCAGCGACAGGAGTGGAATCATCAGGTACGGTGACGGACCTGTATGTGTCTCCTCATCTGTCGTTTTGCTCTCTTCCCACGGGTTGACATCTGCAGATTGAATTGCCAATCCCATCGATTGGGAGAGTACCCCCACCAGAAGCGCAATCCCCCAGAGGATTGGCGAAGTTACGAGTATCAGAACGGTATCGAGTACATCCGGATGCCCCCATCCGATTCCAGGTGTAAACGGAACCAGAACAAGCATGACACCTGTCGTGCCAGGGAGTATAATTAACAGGCTCGCCGTGAAGGTCCACTCCCGCTCAGGTAACAAAGAGAGTCGTCTCTGTACCTCGTACCAGAGGACTGGAACCGCCGCCACCGCCACCGCAGCAAAAAAGAGCTCTTGGGCGTTCATAACAACTCTTCGGGTGCGATATCCTCGACAAGAAGCGATTCGAGCACCAGGTCGTTCAGGGCCGTCCGAAGCCGTGAGACGACTGCGTCGTCGCCGAGCGTGTGTTGAGTGAGTCCGGCACTGTTCGGCACAGCAATAAGGAGTGTCGCTGTTGCCTCGGGGTCCACTGGCCGAAAGACGCCCTGTTCGATACCGTCTTTGATGCAGTCAACGAGTTCCGCCTGATACTGACGCTCCGCCTCGGAAAGCACCGTTCGGAATGTGTCCGTTCGTGTAGCACGTGTATGCAATTCGAGGTAGGCTGGCAGCAGTCCGTCCATTGCCGGGTTTTCAATCAACTGTAAGTTCTTGTCAAGTAAGCTGATAAGTCGTTCCAGCGGCGTCTGGTCCGCGTACTGTTTGAACTGCTCTGTGTGTTTGCTGCTGTTGTGTTCGAGCCACGTCGCTAACAGGCCCTCTTTGCTACCGTACCGGTAATGCAGCGTTGATTTCGAGGCGTCGATCTGCTCCGCGACAGCCCGCATAGTGAAGCCAGCGAAGCCTCGGTTTGCAAGTGTGTTTGCGGTTGCTTCCATCACTTGCTTGTGTATGGGGTCCTGTTTCATTATGACGTCTAAATGATTGGTCTGACCGGTCAGTTAAATAAGTTTCTAATCATGAACAGACGTCAAGCTACCAGCTACAAGATACTCCGAAACCACGGACTGTAGCAGAAATCAGAGTGTAGACTACCTCTTGCAACTGTGTTACTCAGCCTATTTGTGCTGTATTCGCGCGGTGTATTCAGCACGCCGTGAAGAATACATCTCGAAACTGGTAGAATTGAGAACGGTCAATACGCAGGTGTACTGAGCGGTTGATTTCGTCATAGACGAGTGAAAGAAACGTAGTCACCTTGCTGAACTCATCCTCTGAGGGCACAGGAGAAAGGGGTGTTCCGTCGGGAACACCCCGAATGAGTCACTCTGACTGATCTACTTATTCACTCACCAACTTAATGAGCCAACTTCCGAGCCGAAAAATAGCCTTCTCTTCCTGCTATCCCGCTGATTGCTCTCGCTTCGCCTCCGATTCCAGGAATCGTGAGGCTCGCTTGAGATTCGTCCCGATAGCTTTCGCTATCGACGCGTTCTTCACCTTGATCGTCCCTGTGAACCGTGTTTTCTCCCCGTCCTGGTGATACACCTCATTGACCAACGACTCAGCTCCAGCGCGTAAATTCAGAAACTCCTTCTCTGCCGGATCGTCCAACCGCTTGCGTCGGTGGGCGAGAGCTAATTTTCGCTCGTAGAAGCCGTAACTGTAGAACTCCTCTTTCTCCTTGACGAAACAGGTCTCCTTGTGTGGACAGCCTTCACAGAACTCTTTGTCCATTCGTCCTGAGATACGACCACTCTCGGGCATGTATCGCTGCTCGAATGGTTCGTGTCCGGCAGGACACGCAACCATTCGATGCTCATCCCACTCTGCTTCTGCTAGGGACAACTTCTCCGCAGGCGGGGGCTGCCCCGTTAGTCCTGTGAAGTGCTGCGTGATCCCGTGATCACCGCAGCACGCCTCCACTTCTTTGTGCATGTAGCCGCCGTCGACGAGGAGATCAGTTAACCCGGTCTCTTCTGGCAATTCTGGGACGTCTTCGGCTAACAGGTCGCCATCGGCTGTATTGTTCGTGTCAACGCGAATCGTCGTGATCAGGCGAAACGGGTTTTCCGCATCACAGGTCTCGGCGACGTTCGCTTTATACCCGCAGTACGACTCACCGCCCTT
>PUNQ01000011.1 GCA_003551845.1 Candidatus Nealsoniibacteriota bacterium | reverse complement strand
TATAAAAAATGAGTTAAGTAGCGGCAAAAAAAGAGCGGAAATAAAAAATAAACTTAAAGAAAGCGGCTGGAAAGACGACCGGATAGATCAGGCGTTCGAAAGCGTGGAAAACACTGATCGGGGAGCGGGAAATAAAAAAGGGGAAGCTCCCGAAAGGAAAATTGAGGGGAGTGGTAAGATGGAGGTTAAATACTACAATATAGTTCAGCCGATAATAGGTGCGATTCTCGTACTGGGAGGTATAATAACAACATATGTGCTTTTCCAAGATTATGGCCTTCGAGATCCCAAATCTTATCCGGGACTTCTTCTGGTTATAGGGGGAATTGCAGTGATTATTTTATGGAACAGAACCTTTTGTTTGTTCGATAAGGATAAAAATAGATTTGAGAGCAAAGTAAAATCATTGTTCAAAAAAAATGTAAGAGAGCATAAATTGACGGAAGTAAAAAATATTGTTTATTCCGAAAATCTAAGAATGCGCAGATCAAAAGGAAGAACGAATCGATCCATTGAGAGGATTGCAGAAGTTGAAATGGATAACGGAGTTCGCTATCTGCTTCATAGAAGTACGAGTAGCAGTAGAGTGGGATTACTCAAAAATAAAACCAAGAAAAAAGCTGAAGAAATAGCTTCTTTTATCGGTGTCGAGGTTAAGAACGAATCCTTTTCTCCGGGAAATATAGCCGGAAAAGTTATCGATAAGCTCGGAGGAAAAAGTTAACTTGTGATGCGGAGGGGGTTTAAATTAAACTCCGCAATTGAAGTATTTGTCGTAAGTTACTTTGGGCACCAGGTTTAAGCGTGAAGCTACCCAGACGGGTAGCTTCAATTTTTTGAGATAAGGATAATTGGTTTTGTAATCGTAAAATCTTTTCGGAGGAATCTTCATATATTCTTCAAATTCCTTCTTTGTAATTCCCAATCGCTTAATGCAAAGATCTATTACTTTCGGGTCTTCTATTTTATAAACCGAGTGAGCTCTTTTTAAAGCTTTCTTTCTACTCATTTGGCCCGATCTGACCAAGGCGGCATCGCTATTCAGATTAAGATCAAAGTTAAATTTTTTTCGGGTCACATATTTGATTAAGCTGTGATAAAGATCGTCGAAGTAATGTGCTCCCGGATATTTCCAATCCAATTCTTTTTTTAATATTTCTTCAGCCTCCTCTCTGACATAATCCGTGTAATAAAACGGAGTGTAGGTTTTTATTCTTTTAATTACGGCGTAATAAAAAAGTTCTTTTAACCCCAAATTAAAGCCGGGATTGTTCGGCTCCCACTCGGAAAGTTTGACTTCTCCCAACTTTTCTTGAACATTTCTGAGATAATCTCCATCAAAATATGACCAAGAGATCGGTTTGGTCCCCTCGGTTCTGAAGGATTGCCCGATCAGGATAGTTTTTATCTTTTCTTTGTGAGCGACTCCATACAATGATGAGGCGATTCCGATATCGGTTCCCAAATTGAGTTCCGGAACGGATGCCTTTAAAAAGGTTATCTTTAAATCTTTCGCTTCACGCCAATCGGAAGTTATAGTTCTGAGATCAACTCCTAACTTTTTGCAAGCATTCAACATATTTTCACCGGCAACCGGATTGTCGAAGCCGTCGTTAAAATGAACAGCGAGAGGTGACAGGCTCCAATCCTTTACCGCTTTGTATAATAGATAAGTGCTGTCTCTTCCTCCGCTGATTCCTATAACACAATCGTATTTATCACTTCGCGTTCTTCTCTTTGCTCTTTTAAAAATTTTTTTCAGTATTTTTTCACCCTCCGGACCGGTCGGGTAGAGTCGGTCCATTTTATCGTAAAGGTGACAATAATTACAAACACCTCGGTCATCGAATTTTATGCCGGGAATAGTGGTGTCCTGTGGACAACGGGTACAATATCTTACTTTTTTATTATCTTTTTTCACGGATCTGTGATCGGATTAATATTTTTTTCTATTTTTTTCATCAGTTTGTTTCCTTTTTGCAGTCTTCTTTTTATTTTTATGTCGACAATCGACAAGTTGCCGGCAAATTCATTGAATTCGGCTTTATGAATAATTCCGTTTTCATCTACCGCTAACGACAGACCAACCTGTTTTTTACCTTCATAAGGTCCGCCGACTATGTAACCGACACTGGTAACCGCTATTATCGGAATATTGAACATTTCGGCGATACGCCTTAAGGGAGCTTCCCATTTATCTTCATAAGGATTATCGGCTTCGGTTATTTTGTGATCAACTGTCCATGCGGAAGGGGACAGTATGATATCGGCACCCATATGTCCCAAAGTTTTTCCGATATGAGTTGAATTTTTGTAGTTGTCCGCACATATATTGAGACCGATCTTTCCGAATTCGGTCTCTACAACCTCAAGCTTATTACCCACTCGGTAGTACGGCTGCTCAACCTCGAGAAGATTTATTTTTCTGTGTTTTAAAATTATTTTTCCGGATTTATTTATCAGCAACGCCGTGTTGAAAAAAGAATCATCAACTTTTTCGGTCAATCCGACACACAGATATATTTTATTTTCTTTGGCTATTTTTTTGAAAAAATCACTAAAAGCTCCCGGAACGGGCAATGCTTCAGTCAGAAGTGAGGGGTGTGTCCATGCAAAATCGATCGTTTCCGGAAGGACTATAATATCAGCTTCTTTATCCGCCGCTTGACGGGTCATTTTTTTAGCTCTCTTTAAATTTCTTTCGGGCTCGCCTCCTTCTACCAGAAGCTGACCCATAGCGATTTTAATTTCTTTTTCCATATTCTGATTTAATTGATTAATTCTAT
>PUNQ01000009.1 GCA_003551845.1 Candidatus Nealsoniibacteriota bacterium | reverse complement strand
GATATTATGTCCGGCGAGTTTTTTAATTTTTTAGTCTTTTTATCCAGAACGACTATAACTACGAATATTCCGCTTTCAGCCAATTCTTTTCTGTCATATAAGACGACTCCGCCGACATCTCCTATTCCCGATCCGTCCACCATTACGGGTTCGGCATTTATCCGCTTTTCGGATTTATAAAGATTTTCCGGAGTCAGAATTGCCGGCTCCCCGTTTTCTATAATTATTGTTTTCTCCGGGATTCCGGTTTTGTCGGCGATTTCCTTGTGTTTTACCAGCATCGAGTATTGTCCGTGTATTGGAATAATGAAGTTAGGCTTCATTATTCGTATCATCTTTTCTATTTCCTGACTTTGGGCGTGGCCCTTGGCATGAATATCCATCATCTTGTAATGATACACATCGGCTCCTTGGCGCAAAATATCGTCTCTCAGATTCTGAACGGCACGTTCGTTTCCGGGAACTATCGAAGAAGAAAAGACAACGGTATCTCTTTCTCTGAGTTCAAAAAAACGATGTTGTCCGTTGGCTATTCTCATGAGAGCGGCTCTTTCTTCTCCCTGTGCACCGGTACAGATTATCGTAGTCTTTTTATCCGGAATATTTCCGGCCTCTTTGCAGTCGATCAGGGTATTTTTCTTAATTTTGATGAGTCCCAGATTTCGAGCAATTTCTATATTCGTTTTCATTCCGTAACCTTCTATGACCACTTTTCTCCCGTATTTTTCGGAAAGCTCTATAATGTCTTGAACTCTGTTTATTAAAGAGGAAAAGGTTGCCGTTATAATTCTTCCTTTTGCCTCTTTGAATATGGTTTCCATATTTTCCGAAATTGTTTTTTCGGAAAGAGAGCTACCTTCTATTTCGGCTCCGGTTGAGTCGGAGAGCATCAAATGAATTCCTTTTTCGGAAAAGCTTTTCAGCTTGTCAAAGTTGGTTGCCGGTCCGTTTTGAGGAGTTTCATCGAATTTGAAGTCGGAAGTGTGCAATATGTTTCCGACCGGAGTTTCTATGAAAAGTCCCAGGTTGTGAGGTATATTGTGATTTTGATGAAAAAATTCGGTCTTGAAGGGGCCTATTTCTATCTTATCGCCATCCCTGACCACTATCTTGTTCATCTTGGGTTGACTGGGAAAATCATCTTGTCTTTTTTCCATGATGCCCATTGTCAAAGGAGCGGCATAAAGGGGAGGGTTGCCCAACTTATTTAAGAAATAAGGAACTGCACCTATGTGGTCGTAGTGACCGTGAGTAAAAATTACTCCCAAAATATCTTCTTTCCTTCCACTCAGATAAGAGATGTTGGGGATTATGTAATCGACTCCCGGATTTTCATCTTCCGGAAAATTCAATCCCATATCTATAATCAGAATCCTTCCTTCGTACTCCAGAAGAGTCATATTTTTTCCGACTTCTCCCAGTCCGCCCAAAGGAATTACTTTCAATTTCTTTTCATTTTTTGACATATTTTTTCAAACAAAAACTTTCTCCGCTTTCGTTTTTCGGTTACGATGATTCATTGAGGTGAATCATCTTCTAATAATGATTAATACGACATTTGGTTTTTAGTTAAATGACGATTTGTGCCCGGGGTGGGATTCGAACCCACAAGCCCGTTAAGGGCACCAGTCCCTGAAACTGGCGCGTCTGCCGGTTCCGCCACCCGGGCTTGAGTTAATTTTCTTTTAAAAATTTTAAATCTTCAGGCATTTTTTTGTCCGGCTTCTCTTTTCTGATTCGAGGAACGTCTTTATAATTTTTATTTTTAATCCATCCGTCGGTAGTGTAGAAGTAAGCCGCTCCCCGTTTTTTTAAAATGGGATCGTAAAGCGAGTCGAATTCCGGGCTGACCCAATTGGCCATCTTCAAATCTTTTTTCCCCGGATTAATGGTTACATGACCGTATCCCGGAGGAATTACGGCCACTTCTCCGGGCCCGGTTTCAATTGCTACCACATCGGTCAAGTCGACATCTTGAAGAAGATAAATGGCCCTTCCTTCAAGCACTTGATACACCTCTCCGTATTCCTTCGGATGATAATGCCCTTTGGTTTTCGGATATTCCTTGCCGAACATTTTGAAAGGCATTACGGTGATATCGTAACGCAGCCCGTCCATCTCCTCGACCCCTCTGTACATGTAATAAGCTTCAAAATTATTAATCTTTTCCAGCCAGTCCTTATCATATAAAACTTCCTTTAAGTCGTCTATGTAGCGAATATCGGGATTTTTTAATTGTTTTTCCATGCTCTTTTTGTGTTTATGTACCAATAATTTATATTTTGGAATCTTTCCGAAGAATTCACTATTTTTCCTTGCTGAATTCCATTAACCTTTCCATCAACCATATAGAGATAGTGGGGAGAATATAAAAATATGGCCGGCTTGTCTTCCAAAATCAAATCCTGAAACTCTTCAAGATATTCTTTTTTTTCTTCTCTTTCGGTCGAAGTTCTTATGGAAGACAGGACGGCATCGACTTCCTCTCTTCGGTAGTTCGTGAAGTTCAATCCGGGATCGTCCACCTGTTCGGAATGCCACCATCTGAGCGGATCGGGGATAGCCTCCATGCTTATCCCGAAAAGAAAAGATTGGAAATTTTTATCTTCTATTATTTCCGATTCTATGGATTGAAGGTCGATTATTCTTTTTTCAGCAGTAATTCCGGCTCGGTCCCAATTTTCAATTATTCTACCCGTCACCTTCATCAGCAGAGGATGGTCTATGGTGGTTATCGTTATTGATAAAACCTCGGTTTCTTCCGGGATTGTTCCTCCGCAAAATTCGTTTAATTTTTCCTGTGTGGAGGAAGCGACCATTCCGGTGGGACTCGTAAATCCGTGCGGATCCAGAATTTCTTCTCTAAAAAGATCCTGAAACCTGTTTACCGCCTCTTTGGTGTCTGAATCAAAATATCCGGTAACCTCACCACCCGGAAAAAGATCCGAATGTTCATCACTGAGATCGATAAGGCATTCCTGGAGTCGCCTGACCTCTTCTCCCTGATCATCTTCACGCAATGTTTCGGTGAATTCGAAATAATCTTCTTCTCTGACTACTTTTTCAAAATAACCGTCTTCATTTCGATAATAGCCCTCTTCTTCCAAAATAGTTGCCGCCTTTTCCGGATCGAAGTCATAATTCGTATTAGGATTATTTAACCCGTAAAAAGAAGGTATTGCCGGAGAATCAATTCGCTCGATTTTATCGATTGACCCCAGAATTTCTTCTTTATCGGTTATCTTTCTTAAAGCTTTTCTCGTATTGTAATTGAACTCTTCCAAATTGAAAAAGAGAGCGAAATAACGGGGTAGAAAATAAGCGTATTCTTTAAAATCGGTGTTGATTTCATTTTTGATACTCGACAGGGCGAAACCGTCCAAATTTTCACTTTGCTCCTTCAGGTGGGTTTCACTTCTGAAAAATTTAAAGACCAGCTCTTCTATATAAGGCGTCTTTCCGAAATAATAAGGATTCCGGGTCAAGGAGAGTGAGCTGATTTCACCGTCCCGTTCACTGATTGAATCCAGTTTGTAGGGGCCGGAACTTATCGGATCCAAGTTTAATTCTGAAAATTGCAGATCATCGATGGGGACATCCTCCCATGCATGTTCGGGAATCGGTTGTAAGGTCAATCTCTCGATGAAGGTGGAAGAGGGACTTTCCAAATAAAATAGAACTTTCCTTTCCGATTCTTTTTCGGCTCTGACACCCTCCCAACTTATTCTGAGAGGGCTTTGCACCGATCGGTTCTGAATCATGTCTACTGTAAAAATAACATCGTCAACGGTGATTTTTTCACCGTCGGACCAATATATGTCATCTCTAAGAGTTACTTCGAATACTCTCCCGTCGCTAACCTTTATGTCTTCGGCCAAATAGGGAACAAGCTCGTTCTCTTCATCGTATTTCATTAAGCCGGCGAAGATAATGCCGGCCAAATCCTTATCCGTTTCCGACTTTGAGCTGTATAAAGGGTTAAGAAAGCGCGGGGAACCCAAAACACCTTCGACATAAGTTCCCCCGTAAGCGGGGACGGGCTCCGTGTTTCTTATGTATATAAAGATGATTAGACTCAAGATAAAAATAACGGCGATGACAATACAAATAATCGCCGGCTGCTTTTTATCCGGGTTCTTACAAGCTTTTTTTGCTTTTTCCAACAAAGAACTTATTTTATCTTTGAGCTTCATTGTTTAATTCAGAGTAGCAGATTTAGAATCGCCATTCCGATAAATAGTACTCCCAAAACTATCGTGGAGGTAAAGAGATGTTTTTCCGGCCCTCTTCTCGTTGTTGAGAATTCACCGGATTGACCGAATGATCCTCCCATTGCCGCTTTTCCTTGCTGAAGAAGGATTACGGTTATAAGGAGAGCCGCAATCAAAATTTGCACGTAAGGCAATATTTGTTGAAGATTGTACATGTTAATTTAAAAATGAAGATAAAGTTAAGTTGATGAGCCACAGCAGTACTATAAAAACTACCATGAAAGACAATCTCTCGAATTGAAGTTCATAAAAGGCCAAATCAACAAAATAGACTATAACGATGTTGATTATAAGAGAAAAAAATCCCAGTGTCAATATGCGAAGAGGTAGAGTGATTATTTTTAAAATAGGTTTTATAAAAAAATTTAAAAAACCCAAGGTGAATCCGGCCAAAACAAAAGTCTCCCAACCTCCGGTGAAACTTATTCCCGAAATATAAAGATGAGCGATTTTCAATGTTGCTATTCCGGCGGCTATCTGAGTGATGAACTTTGTCATTTTATCCATTGTATCATATTTTTTAAAAAGGCGACAAGACCCTTCAATTACTTCCGAATATAGCTTTTTCACGGATGGTGTTGCTCTCTGAAAACGAGGACCGAATTACGACTTGACAAATAAAAATGGATAAATAATAATGTCTTTAGCACTCACGACCCCACTCTGCTAAAAGGGGCACGAGGGAAGTATTTTAAAAGGTCGTTTTATAAGTTAACAAAAAAAGATATGAATTTAAAACCACTTTCCGACAATATTGTCGTAAAACCGAAAAAAAGAGAAGAAAAAACG
Organism: Candidatus Nealsoniibacteriota bacterium; assembly: GCA_003551845.1. Classification (GTDB taxonomy): domain Bacteria; phylum Patescibacteriota; class Minisyncoccia; order Minisyncoccales; family PWPS01; genus PWPS01. Next base: position 7,785 of record PUNQ01000009.1, on the reverse strand, counting down.
AAGGAGGGAATTCTTCTTCCCGATTCCGCCGGAGAAAGTAAACCGGAACGGGGCGAGGTAATGGCCGTCGGTCCGGGAAAAAGAGATGAAAAGGGAAAAAGACAAAAGCCCGAAGTGAAGAAGGGAGATGAAGTTATATTTACCAAATACGGACCCAATGAAATAAAGATTGACGATGAAGAATATTTGATTGCCAAAGAGGAGGATATCTTAGCAATTGTAGAAAATTAACCAATCTTTTACTTAAGAGTTTTCTCGAAGTAAAAGATCAAGGAAGATGCCTAAAGATATATTTTACGGAGAAGAAGCAAGGAAAAAATTAAAATCCGGTGTCGATAAGTTGGCTGATGCCGTAAAGCACACCCTGGGACCCAGGGGAAGAAATGTGGTCTTATCCGAATCTTTCGGATCTCCGACGATAACTAACGACGGAGTCAGCATTACCGATGAAATCGACTTGAAAAATGAAGTCGAAAACATCGGATGCCAAATAGTCAAGGAAGTCGCCTCCAAGGCGAATGATGCTGCCGGAGACGGAACCACTACGGCTACGATTTTGGCTCGCTCAATTATTTCCGAAGGACTGAAAAACGTTACTGCCGGGGCGGACCCTCTTTCACTCAAAAGAGGGATAGAGAAAGGATCCGAAGCGATAGTTAAGAGTCTGGAGAAATCCTCTCAAGTAATTTCGGAAAAAGAAGAGATAGCGCAAGTGGCTACGATTTCGGCCGAAGATGAGGAGATGGGCAATTTGATTGCCGAAGTTATGGAAGAAGCCGGTGAAGACGGCGTGGTAACGGTTGAAGAATCCAAGACTTTCGGTTTGGAGAAGGAGGTGGTCAAAGGACTTCAACTTGACGAAGGCTACGTTTCTCCTTATATGGTAACCGATTCCGACAGGATGGAAGCTTCTTTCAAAGACCCCAAGATTCTCATCACCGACCAGAAGATTTCTGCCGTTAAGGATATCGTTCCGATTTTGGAAAAAGTTTCTCAAACGGGAGAAAAAAATCTGGTCATAATCGCTGAAGAGATAGAAGGAGAAGCTTTGGCGACCCTGGTTCTCAATAAGCTCAGAGGAGCTTTTGAAACTCTGGCGATAGAAGCTCCCGGATTCGGTGACAAAAAGAAAGAGATTTTGAAGGATATTGCCGCCGTTACGGGAGGTCAAGTTATCTCTGAAGACGTCGGTCTGAAATTGGAGAAAGTGGAGCCCGGAATGCTGGGTGCCGCCAATAAGGTGGTTTCCACCAAGGATGAAACGATTATCACCGGAGGAAAAGGAAAAAAGAAAGAGTTGGAAAAAAGAATAAATCAGATTAAAACTCAAATTGAAAATTCCAGCTCCGATTACGAAAAGGAAAATCTTCAAAAAAGAGTTGCCAAGCTCACCGGAGGAGTAGCGGTTATAAAAGTTGGTGCCGCTACCGAAGTTGAGCAGAAGGCACGTCAACACAAAGCGGAAGACGCTCTTTCCGCTACCAGGTCCGCGATTGAAGAAGGAATAGTTCCCGGTGGCGGTGTAGCCTTCATAAGAGCTATTAAGGCACTGGACAAGCTCGAGGTTGAAGGAGATGAAGCTACCGGAGTGGATATTTTGCGCAGAGCTCTTGAGGCACCGGCCAAGCAAATTGCCGAAAATGCAGGCAAGGACGGCTCGGTCGTTGTTCAGAAAATTAAGGAAGGCAAGAAAAATTTCGGATTCAACGCCAAGACTCTCGAATATGAAGATCTTTTGAAAGCGGGAGTAGTCGATCCTAAAAAAGTGGTCAGAGTGGCCCTTGAAAATGCAGCGTCCGCAGCGGGAATGTTCCTTACCACCGAAACCGTGGTTGTCGATGTGGAAGATGACGACGACGGTGGAGGAGGAGCTGCCGGACATGCCGGTGGAATGGGAATGGGTGGAGGAATGGGAATGCCCGGAATGTAAAACCTCCACATCCCGAGACCCACGATTTACTTTTTTCAAAAGGCTCTCCGCCGACTCGGCGGGGAGTTTTGTTATTGACCATTTCGGGCTATGGTTCGGTATGTAAAAAAAATATCCATGAATAAGTTTGAAATGAAAGGTGATGAGATTCGGCCTTGAATTCATTTGAAAAATAGGTGGAAATGATTTATCATAAAAGAGCTACAATCACAATCATTTATTAAATGTATGAAATGTCCAATACATAAGAAAATCAATTTGGAGACGGCCGTTTTTTATGATACCGAGGTTGACTATTGCCCCGAAGGATTGGGTGTTTGGTTTGAAAAGGGAGAGTTCAGAATAGCCAAAGACAGCAAACAAAAAAATTTGGATTGGCTGGATGTTGATTTGTGGAAAGAAAAAGGCAAGTTTGAAATATCCAAAGAAGAAAAGTTGTGTCCGGCTTGCGAGGTGCCGATGTATGAAGTTTCTTATTCCGATTCCGAAATAAGGATTGATTTATGTAATGTATGTGAAGGAATCTGGTTGGATCGCGGAGAATTTAAAAAAATAATTGAATATCTGAGAGAAAAATCGAGCAAGAAGATAATGAATGAATATGTCAGATCTCTTCTTGAAGAAACGGGAGAGGTCTTTACCGGACCGGAGAGCCTGCAGGAAGAGGTTTCGGATGTAGTGACGGTAGTTGGATTATTGAAGCATAAACTTTCGGCGAAATATCCGACCTTGGCGGAGATAATATCCGATTTGCCGAGAAGTTAACAATTATGGTGAGGTGGCTGAGTGGTCGAAGGCGCCTGCTTGGAGTGCAGGTGTGCCCTTACGGGTACCGTGGGTTCGAATCCCACCCTCACCGCATTAAAAATCAACAGTTTATTTTAACCTTTTAGATTGGTTAGATTATTGAGAAAGATAGATTCGAACCGTTTTCCCCTATTTGTGATAGGTTGAACCTATCACATTTTTAATTTGAGTTCATTTTGGACTTGTGATAGGTTCAACCTATTTTTAACTTGGGGAGGGGCGCAACCTATCACATCTTCAGTTGTTACGGCATATTTTTCATTTTCAAGCATCGTTTTATAAAGGCTTTTAGATATGCTAAAATAAATTAGAAAATAAGAAAAAATAAAACCATCATGAGTAAAAATATTTTGGCAATAGTAATTTCCGTTTTGTTCGTAGGGTTAGCTGTCTCATATGTTAATGATTTTGAAGAAGATAAGCCACGGCCCGGGGAAGAAGTGGAAGAATCGAGAGAGGTGGATGAAGTGGAGGAAGTAGAAGAGGATGAAATCAATGAAGAGGAGGACAAGCTGGCAGTAGCAGAAAACAATGAAGAAAATGAGGATGAGCCCGTAGAAAGTGAAGAAGGCAATATGGAAGAATTTGAGGAAGAGGATCAAGGAATGAGTCAATTTATAACTTGCCTTGCGGAAAACGATTTGGTCATTTACGGACTGGAAACATGTCCCGCTTGTGGTCAGTTGGCGGATTCTTTTGGAGGTTATGAAAAGATAAAGCCGATTTATGTGGAATGTTCTGAAGAAGTGGACAGGTGTCGGGATGAAACCAAAACTTCTTATGTTCCCGAAATTCAAATTCAAGGTGAGCTGTATAGGGGATCGAGAGATCTCGCTTCCATCGGTGAAGAAGCGGGTTGTCAGTTATAGATTTCCGGATTTCCGGTTGCGAACAAACTAACTTATTTTTAATTTTCAGATAAATTGAAAAAATTATGAATAAAAACATATTAGCAATAGTAATTACCCTTTTGCTTGTTGTCGGTGCAGTATTCTATATCGGCTTTATTGAGAATAATGGAGAACTTGACTTAAATGGAAACGATGATATGAGCAATCTTATAGATTGCCTTGCGGAAAACGATTTGGTTATTTACGGAACGAGTTGGTGTCCCGCTTGTACTCAGTTAGTGGATTCTTTCGGTGGTTATGACGCTATTGATCCTATTTATGTAGAATGTGCGGAAGGAACTGAAGAAGAAGCGGAAAGATGCGCAGAAGAGACGAAAACCGAATATGTTCCCGAAATTCAAATTGCGGGAGAGCTTTACGAGGGACCCAATGATCCTCGATCCTTAGCTCAAGAAGTCGGTTGTGAGTTATAAATAATTAACGGTAAAATGAGAAAAAATTTTATAATAATCGTCATAATTTCTTTTTTCATCGGTGTTTCGGGATTTTATCTTTTATATGAACAAAACGATGAAGGCAGTGGTGCGGCCCCCGTTTATTTTTCGGTGGATACCGATGAGCTGGTTGAGTGCTTAAAGGATAATAACGTAACCATCTACGGAAATATGAGATGTGAATCCTGTAAACAATTGGTTGGGGACTTGGGTGGATATGAAAATATATCTTCTTTCTATGTGGAGTGCCCGGAAGAGCCGGAGCGCTGTCGGAGGGAAATGTCATCCGGTTTTTATCCCGAAATAAATGTTGATGGACATATTTATGACGTCGAAAAGGGCTATAGCCCGCAAATTTTATACCGGGAAGTGGGTTGTTAGTTTTGGATGCTAAATAAAATACATAAAAATAGAGATAAATAATGATTAAAAAACTCTTCCTATTGTTTATAGCCGTATTTTTTCTGATATTTCCTTTTATCGGAATAGCCGCGGAAGGTCCGGAAGAAGTTCATATTTTGGAAGACGAAAGATGCCCGGATTGTCGCCGCTTGAAAGAATATTTACAAGAAGAATATCCGGAAGTGGAAATAATTAGCTATAAAGTGGGTGATGAGGAGGAGGAAGATAGATTTGAATTTATAGTTTGCTGTGAAAAAGGTATCGATTATGAACTCAGGCGGCGAGTTCCCACGGTGGTTATCGGAGAGAATTTATTTCAGCCGGATTTTTTTGAAGGGTTGCATTATGACAGAGAGGGTTCTCAAGGAGAAAGGGAGGTTATAAGAAAAGCCATAAAGGGTGAAGATGTTCAAGATGAAATCGATGAGCTCAGAGGCGTAGTTTCCATTCCTTTTACCGATTGGAAGATAGACACGAGAGAAATTTCACTTCCCATAATGGGTGCCGTATTGGGTTCTTTGGACGGACTTAACGTCTGTTCAATAGGGGCTTTGATTTTAATCTTGACCATAGTTTTAACTTTCAAGTCCCGAAAAAAGATATTGTTTTACGGTGGTCTTTTTATTCTTACCGCCGTTACGATTTACGGATTACTGGTTTTTGCTTGGACGGCCGCCTTTGAAGCCTTGTCTCGCTTTATAGGACCGATTAATATAGTTATCGGTGTGGCTGCCGCTTTGGGAGGAGTTTACTTCCTTAGGGAGTTTGTCAGGTTTTACAAGCACGGACCTACCTGTCAATCTTCCAGCAATAAATATGTCACCAAGGCCACTAAAAAACTGAAGGAGGATTTCAACAGTTCCACGGCTCAAGCCGCTACTTTGATTACCAGTGTAATACTTTTTGCGGCCGTGATAACCCTGGTTGAACTCCCTTGCTCTTTCGGTCTGCCCATGGTCTACGGCGGAGCTTTGGCTGAAGCTGGACTTTCTTGGGGTATGTATGCTTTTTATATCATTTTATATCTCTTTTTCTACATGCTTATTGAGCTTGTTATTTTTTCCGGGGCGGTAATAACCAAAGAAGTATGGGTTGCTCAATCTAATTTGATAACCTGGGTTTATTTTGCCGGTACGTTGGTTTTATTCTTCCTCTCTTACTACTATTTAATAGGGCTATAATATAATATGAAAAAATATTTCCCGCTTGTAATGGTGATCGTAGTAGGGCTGATTATAGCCGGACACTCGTCCCTGACAGCTTATCTCCCCGCCCGACTGAGCGAAATTGGAATCGCCGGTTGCCCGACTTTCTATGATGAACTCGATATTTTAAAAGAAAATGACATAAGGGTCGTCTATACCGGATCGACCGGCGAATCGATAGCTCTTTTGTCCGCGGGAGAAGTGGATATGATAATTTCCGGAAGAAGACTCAGGCCCGAGGAACCGGAGCTTGATCATATTAATTTTGACGACGGCTACTCTTTTATAGGGAATGATAAATTTTCAATAAATATATCCGATATGTCCGAGTTTCTTTTTAATACGGACCTGGAAAAAGATACAGTTTTGGAAGATTTTCCCTGGATAAAAAAAGAAAATTTAAAAGAGGTTGATGATCCTTACACGCATCTTTCCACCTCCATAGGGATAACTTCTTTTGAGAACACCGACTACTCTTATGCGGAGCCGGTAGGGATTATGAATTGGAACGGGAGAAGAATCAGAAAATCACGGGTTCCCACACTTTACTTTGATAACGAGAACCGGGAAGAAGCTAAAAAAGTCATATCTCTGATTGAATAGAGATTTGAAAAACAATGAAAGCTTTGCAAACCACTCAATTATTAAAATTGGTAATTTCTTTCTTTAAGACTTTCAGTATCTCATTATTGCCTCTTGTTGAGTCCAGATAATTCCAAAACTCAAAAATAACGTTCTTTTCTTGAAAAGTTTCAAGCAGCTCTTCTTTTGTCGTAAAGTATTTTTTGCCCCAATCGAACATTTTTTTAATTTCTTTGAAAAGAAGCTGAGAATCATCAATGGTTCTCATCCACATATCCAAGCTTTTGGGTGAAATTACCACCAAGGCTGAAAAAATATTTTTGATTGACGGGAAGAAATAAGGGCTGAAACCGGGAATTCGTAACCCGTAATGAGTGCTGAAAATGTCGGGAAACTTTTTAATTAATTTCAATTCTCTTTTTGAGTCCATAACCAGGTTGTGGTTTTGAGTATAAAATGCGGGATCGAAAAAAAGGTTATCTTTTTCTTCTTCATATAGAAGGGAGCCGATTCTCATCCTGAGCCAATATACGTGAGCTTCGCATTGATTCCACCTGCCGTAAGATGATATTTTTTTCAATGTTTGATACAGGTCTTCGGGCTTTTCCGAAGGCAGGCCGACTATAAAGAACGTTGTTATGCCGATCTTTGTGTTGTTTACGACATGTTTTATGATTGCATCGGCTTTTTTCAGATTCAAATTCTTTTTTATTTTTTTTTGTATCTTTTGACTTCCGGATTCTATGCCGACACGAATATTTATACAACCGGACTCTTCCATCATGTCAATTACATCGGGAGTCAGCAGATCTATTCTTGAAGAGCAATTCCATCGAATTCCCGTTCCTCTCATCTTTTTACAGAATTCCTTTATTCTTTTTTTATTTCCGGTAAATGAATCATGAACGATGCTGACCGTATTCGTTTTAAAATAATTTTTATTAACTTTAATCTCTTTTACCAATTTATTAATCGGTTTTGGTCTGAAATTTTTATTCCAATATATTGAAGTGGAACAAAAAGTACAATTGTAAGGACACCCCCTTCCGCCTTCAATTCGAATTATTTCTCCAATATCCTCTTTTTCATAATCGACAGCCGGTAATTCTTCTTTTTTCAAGGGTGAACATGTTGAATTTCTTTTAATGTCCCTCCCTTCTCTAAAGGTAATATTTTGAATATTTTTTAGTTTTTCCGTACCTTTTATGTATTTCGCAAGTCGGGGAATTATCTTTTCAACCTCTCCTCTGCAGATGAAATCTATTGACGAAAAATTATTCAATATCTTTTTATCCAAAACATTGGTTTCCGGCCCACCCAAAAATATTTTTATTTCCGAATTAATTTTCTTTATTTCTTCCGCTAAAATTATCGCGTTTATGCTGGAAGATGTCGTTATGCTGAAGCCGACATGAGTCGGGTTGCGGGAGGCTACCAGCTCAGCTGTTTTTTTATATGGATTTTTTTCTTTCTTGAGGGCGTTGAGTGATATTTTTTTGAGTGGATTCATTATT
>PUNQ01000046.1 GCA_003551845.1 Candidatus Nealsoniibacteriota bacterium | reverse complement strand
CCTGCACGCACGCACGCAGCCATGCACGAGCGTGTGCATGCAGCCGCACACACACACGCACACACACACACACGCACACACACACACGCACACTCACACACACGCACACATAACTACACGCACGCTTGCAGGTGGGCGGCTGGAGAGGGACGGCGCGCGCGCCACTTCAAGCCAGGTGGGAGGGGCTGCCTGGCTTTGGAAACGCTCGACGCGCCAGCCTGCTTGGTTCCATTTAAAAACCAAAACATGGTGTCCCCTCTGCCTGCAAACATTGCACAGGCGGGCGCCCAGCCACCCTTCCTCACTCCCCGCCATGCACACAATGCGGCGGCGCTAGAAGCCACCTTCAAGGTGAGGGTTCTGAAGGGGGGGGGGGTGACTGACATCTGCACCACAGAGCGCAGACAGGAGGAGGGCGGGGCGCTGTGAGTGCCTGTGTTCCTGCATGTGCTGCGGTGGTGCTTGGGCGTGTATGGACGACAGGCAGTGCACGCGCAGGGGTCGCACCGAGCAGCGGTGCGCAGACGAAGGGGTGGGTGAGGGGCCAGGGTTCGCGGTGAGATGCACTCTTGACACTCTGGATGGAGGCGCGTTAACCACATCCCCTCGCCCCCCTGCCCCTCCCCCCCCAGGCTGCTCCGCCAGCCAAGGCGCCGCCCAAGCCGAAGGCGCACAAGCAGGGCGCCGCGGGTGCGCATGCAGGCAAGAAGCGGGGCGCTTCCGAGCAGGAGAATGGGGATGAGGAGGGGGGGTTTGTGCCGCAGCAGCGCTTGCGCGAGGGGGCGCGGCCGCTGAAGCTGTCGACCAAGGCGCGCAGAGAATAAAGAAGTGGAAACGTGTGCGGGCTGGACATATTTTCCTATAATTCTTTCTTCACTTTGCTGTGGGGGGGCCGTGGACCGGTTTGTGGGGTCTTGCACGCATTTGCGCTTGCATCTTGCGTGGCAGCATAGCCTTCACAGCTGTGTGTGGCTGCTGCTGGAGTGCGTGCAGCGGTAGCAGGCGACGGACGAGCGCGTGTGGGCCTGCACTTGGCTGGATGTGGGGGTGCAGAGCAGTGGGTGCAGTGAGTGCAGGGAGTGTGGGGGGGGTGTGGTGGCCCGCCTGCAGGTGGGGGGGGCCTGCCAGCGCCGCTGGGGGGCTGCAGCAGCCAGAGTAAAAAGACGCTTGTTTCGCCTCTATACCCAGACGGTGTCTGCACGGTGCCTGCGCACACCGCGCAGACACCTTGAAATACAAGGTGTTCTGGCACACCGTGCACACACCGTCCAGCCCACCTGGTGCACACCGTGCAGCCCCCCCGCTAGACGGTGTCCGTCCGGTGTCCAGCCGGTGAGTTGGTAGTGATAGTGAGCGTGCAAGAAGAAGCATCGTGTAGCGCTCTACCGGTTAGCTGCCCTCGTGAATGCAGCCCCCGACACCGACTTTGAGGATGTGACAATCGTGCACGAGCACTTGCAGCAAAAGGATGTGAGGAACAAACGGAAAGGGCTCCGTAAAATCAACAATCCCATCATTACAGCTCTTACCTCTGACCGTGCTGTCCACTGGATTTCGCTCAGACCGCCGGCCCCCTATGAGACACAAGCAGCCTCAAATATCGGTCCGCCCACAAATGCAGGAACACAACAATCACACCCCCCTCTCAGCAGCTCCCAAGTAGGAGACCCAAACACATCACAGAGAGTACGGCATGGACTGTCAGGCCGGCGTCTGCGCTCCCAAACACAAGCCCTAGCAGCCACCCAACAGGTTGACCCATTTGCGCCCAACCCACCCGAGCACCAACCACCGATGGAAGCGGACCTTGCTGCCGCTGCAAGCACCGCACCTGCACAGCGAGCGTCTCAACCTTCTGGCCACCCTAGCACCCAAATCAACTCAAGCCAGCCAGACTCTACTCTCAGAGAGTCAAGGCTACCTGCTCCAGCCCTCTCAGAGGGACAACAAACCAGCAAGAGAAACAAGCGCGGCCAAGCACGGCGCTTTCTACTCTCAGTCAAGGCTACCTGCTCCAGCCCTCTCCCATACCCATCGACAACACAAGCAATAAAGCACAAGCTCTATGGAGCTATAAGCAGAGGAAGACATGCAGTATGGAGCCCTTGGAGGCTGTAACCGTGGTGTACTACTACGACCTGAATATAGAGCAGATCATGAGCCGGCGTACCCTCAAGGATAAGAGTGGGACCAACCCACCCACTCAAGAGCAGTTCCTTACGCAGTATGCTCCACTCATCATAGAGCGCTGGGCTCTGCCCATCTTTAAGCTTGCCGGCTTCACACCCTTACGCCACAACCAGATTGCCCGCTCCAGCATACCCGACGCGTGCTGCAAAATCTGCTGGAGCCCCCACGGCCTAGAGGACCCCTCGAACGCCAGCCTGGACATGTATCCCTGTGATGTGTGCGAACGGACATACCACTGGAGCTGCCTTACCAAGCTTGATTGCTACACAGACACGGAACGCCCCCCCTCCGACCCAAATCAAGGGTGGAAGTGCCTGGCGTGTGCCAGCCTGAGTGATGCAGATACTAGGCGCCGTAGCGACGACTCCCAAAGGAGGGAGCTCATCAAAGTCCTCTGGAAGCCCTCGTGGGAATCAGCAGAGCTTGCAAACAAGTGGCCCGATTTTGCGAGCCGAAAGCTGGAATTTGAGTACCAGCAGAGCCACGTAGACCCTACCATACCCACTCCTGATCAAGGCCTGTCCAACCTTGAGCGCCAAGGCTTCCATATCCCAAGTTCAGACTCAACACACCGCTGGCAATCCACACTTGGTGACAGCATACGGCAGAATGCCACCTTTGATATGGAGCCCACAAACCCACAAGCAGACATCATAGCCATGGGCCACTGTGAAGTCTGGGTCACGGATGTTGACCTAGT
>PUNQ01000021.1 GCA_003551845.1 Candidatus Nealsoniibacteriota bacterium | reverse complement strand
GTTAAAGATGTTGTAAATCTGAACGTAACCTTCTTTTTTTGCGAGAGAAGCGTACATGTTATATCTATTTCTCGCTTGACTTTCACCGATAAAAGCCTTGGCCAAGTTTTTAAGTGTTTGATCCATTTTAATTAATTTTAAGTTTAATTATTATTAATTTCCGACCTTTTACCGACGCACGAAATACTATTAACAATTCTTGCAGTCGCCACAAAATACGACTCTGTAATTTTCAACCCGACCAACTTTAAGGTCTTGTTTTTTCGGTACCTCTATCTCTTCCTGTATATCGAAAATGGAACCGCAAACATTACAAATAAAGTGAGGGTGAGGATCCTCATTGTAATCCCAGCGAGACACGTCCGTCGGTATCTCCTGTATTTCTCCCTTCTTCTTTAAATTTTTCAAAATCCTATAAACCGTAGCTTTCGATATTTTGGGTAATTTTTTTCTAACCTCTTTATAAACCGTGTCCGCACAAGGATGATCACGAGTGGAAGCCAAATACTCTTTTACCACCTTTTTTTGTTTGGTTTGTCTTTCTGCAGTATTCATATCTATTAATTAATAACTATTACTATTACTGTTGAGTATTATATTACTGAGAGATAAAAATGTCAACAGCTATTGATTTTATATGCTTTTATTGTATAATGAACAATCTTATCAAGGGGGGATAAAATTGAGAAAAGTACTTTCACAATCAAAAGGATCGACCGGAAAAGAGAATTGGAGAAAAAAGTATACGAGAAGAGACTTGAAAGTGGCGAACGAGTTGGCGGGCTGTATAAGAAAAGTCGAAGAATTTCTTTTTGAGAAAAGTGCGAATATCAATTTCATCGGTGAACCGAACGGTTGGGGGACAAAAATAAACTTTAACACTCAAGATGGTGAATACGACATATATCTTCCTCAACTCAGTGAAAAAATTAAAGAAAGTTACATTATTTTTCCACAAAAGATGAAGCTAAAAGAAGACTTGCGTAAGATTTTTCTCTCAGCGCTCCACCCGATTCGGCATCGAATTCAAAATGAGAAAAGGGTTTCTTTTTTTGATTCTCAAAGCTTCAGTAATTGCAATCTTCTGGAATTAATTATTAAAGAGGTGGGGAAATACCAAAACGAAGGCTTGTGCTTGTGCTCGATTCTGCAAGATCCGAAAACCGTTAACCGGAGAGAGATCGATTCCTTGATTGTTCAGCATTACGCATATACAAGACAAGTAATGTGTGCAGAATCCAACTGGAAAAAATTCAGTGAAATTGATTTATGGAATATTTCATGTGACCTGATGGCCGAACCTTTATAGAAATAGAAAAGCTTTTCTCAACCAAAATAAAAAGAGGAGTAAACAAACTCCTCTTTTTTAATATGAAATTATCCACGATTCAAGATCTTGGCTTGCAAGCGATTTAACTTTTCAACGCTTTTCACTTTTCCGGTGCTCGGATCATCGTAAAGTATTGCACGCTTGATGATTTCGGGACAAACGTTTTTATTTATCGATAATTCTTTTCCAATTTCTTCCATTTTTCTTCCGACAACGAAAGCTTCTTTCCTCTCTTCGCGGAGCACCGATTTTCGATATGAAATAAAGTGAAGAATATAATCCAAAATTTTTTCTTCTTTCGGTGTTAAATCTTTTTTATTTATCAATTTCTCTATCTCTTCTTGCTTTTCAGTCACCAGATTTGGGGAAAGTGATCTTTTCTTTTTTTTAATTGAAGTCACCTCCAAAGGCATAAAAAATTTACCGACCTCAAATCGTGGATAATTTTGTTTTTGTTTTTAAGGTTCCAATTTAATTTTAAAGGTTTACTTTTCTTTTGGCAAGTAGTTTTTATTGCCAATAATCTTAATTTCCTTTATAATTGATAAAATTTAACTAAGAAAATCTTTAAAAAACAAAAAATGTCCGTTTTCATGTTAAAAAAAATAATTTAAACGCTCTATGAACTCAGGGCTTAAAAATTTTTTAATAAAGACAGAAAGAAGGATTGAACCCATAATTCAAGATTTACTCAGTAAAAAAATAGGGGAGAGACATCAAAAAGAAATTCTTTATCCGATAAAAGCCGGTGGCAAAAGATTGCGTCCGGCTCTTTTAATTTTGAGCTCCGATGCTTTCGGATGCAAAAAGGAAGAAATTATCTATGCCGCAGCGGCAGTCGAAATTATGCATAATTATTCTTTGATTATTGACGATATAATAGATTCCGGAGAGATGAGAAGGGGAAGCCCCACAACTTGGAAAAAATGGGGGAAATCGGTAGCGGAGTGTGTAGGAGTTCATTACGCCTCCGCAATTTTTGATGGAGCTCTGCAATCTCCCGAACCGATTAAAACTGCCTCTATTCTGGTTGAAACTTTACAAATTTTAACCGAAGGAGAATTAATTGATATTTTACAAGAAAGAAACGGACGAGAAGAAGAGCCTTTCGTAGCAAAGAAAAGGTATGAGGATATTAAACTGGAAGATTGTTTGGAAATGTCAATCAAAAAAACGGCAAAACTTTTTGAAACTTGTTGTCTTCTGGGTGGTACTTATGCCGGAGCTTCGGAAAATGAAAAGAAGGCGTTAAAAAAATACGGGCTGAATTTGGGAATTTCCTTCCAGATTCGTGATGACATACTGGACATATTCGGTGAGGAAAAAAAGTTCGGAAAAAAGATAGGAAAAGACATAGAAGAAAGAAAGGGTGGTAACGTCGTTATATTTTTTGTTTTGGACGAGTTGAAAGAAGAAAATGATTTGAAAAAAATAATGTTAAAAAAAGAAATAACGAAAAAAGATCTCCAAAAAGCAATTCAAATCATAGAAAAAACGGATGCCAAAAAAAGGGCGATAGAGCTTTCCGAAAAATATTCCAATGAAGCGAGAGAGGCACTCGAAAAGATTCCGGAAGGACAGGAAAAGGAGATAATGAAGGAACTTCTATTTTTTATCATACAAAGAAGAAAATGAATCAACTTTTTAACTATTATCTTCTTTAATTCGCATAAATGAATAAAATAAAACGTTACAAAACAATTATAATCGGTGCGGGTCCGGCCGGTTTGACGGCGGGAAGAAACTTAAAAGAGAATTTTTTAATTTTGGATAAAAAAAAGGATATCGGAAAACCGATACAATGTATCGGTATGAGCAAAGAGTCTCTCGAAAGACAAAATATTGATGAAAGTGAAGATTATCTTAAATCCAAGATATATAAGGTCGAAAGAATAATGCCGAACAATACCAAAGTCGGAAAACGAAAAAAGGACTACATCGGATATGTTGTAGAACGAAATTCTTTTGAAAAACATCTGGCAAAAAAGATTAATCCTCACATTGAAAATGATTTTGAGGTTGCGGACATTAAAAAAAGAGGTAAGTATTGGAGAATTAAAAATGCCGAAGGTAATGCTTATGAGTCCGAGTATTTAATCGGGGCCGACGGGGTTGATTCGATTACTCGAAAAATAATCTTTTCCGGTTCCGAAAAATATATATTCAAAGATTTCGGTGTCGAATATTCAGTTGAATTTTCAAAAGAAATTGATCAAAGCTGCGTTAAATTTTACCTGGACAATAATGCCTATCAAAGAGGTTACGGATGGATTTTTCCCAAATCAAGCCTTAGTGCCAATATCGGTGTCGGTGGAAGGAATAAAAACCTCGATTTTAAAAACTTGGTATTGGAAATTATTAAAAAAAACTATGAAGAATTTGAAATAAAAAGCAAAGTTAACTGCTCTACGGGATCAATTAATAAATTTTTTCCCTTATTCCGTGATAATGTTTTTTTAGTAGGTGATGCCGCCGGTCTCAATGACCCCATTTTCAGCGCGGGAACCAACCAGGCAATGATATCGGGAAAATTAGCTGCAGAATGTATCATTAAAAATAAGCCTGAAAAATACACAAGCGGCATAAAATCATCTCCTTTTATGAATCGGAGAATTAGGAGATCAGCCGATATTTTTCACGATTTTGACAATGAACTCTTAAATGAAATCGGCATTATTTTTGAGAAAAAAAGCTTTTCCGACAATAATAAATTTCTTGTTATTTTTGAATTAATTAAAAAGAAAAAGACAAGGAAAAATATTTTTAAACTTTTCTATTTTCTACGAACCTGGAAAAAGTTTAAAAAATGGTTATGGTAATAAAAAAAATAAAAGATACGGCTATCTCTCTTATATCGGATGGTCACATTACCGCCCTCAGCGCCGTTTGCATTTCCGTTTTACCTCTGTATTTATTTGATTTTTCAGTTCCGAAAGCGGTTCATTTGATACCTTTTTTAGGAGCGGAAATAATATATTCTTTTAACCGATATAAAGAAAAAAAAGAGGACGGCTACGATAAAAAAGTAGAAACTTTTTTAAGAAAAAAGGAAGTCTTTTTTTATTTTTTTATTTTTTCAGGTATATTTTTTATCGGATATCTGTTATGGTTTCGGAATTTTATTCTTTTGGCTTTCGGGTTATTTTTAACCGCCACGGGACTACTTTATTCTCTTTTTCTAAAAAAAATAACAAAAAAGATAAGAGGCTTTAAAAATTTTTTGGTTTCTTTTTGCTGGGCTCTGATCGTTCTTTTGCCTTTTATTTTCAAAGGAAATCTTCCGGAAGAAATTTTCTCAGCCCTATTGATGTTTATCTTTATCTTCATGAATGTTCTTATCTTTGAAATTTTTCTCGACTTCGGAGATCTTGAACAAGATAAGAGAATGAATCTTCTAACCCTTCCTTCCACGATGTCCAAAAAACAACTTCTTTCCTTGCTTTTAACTCTTAATTTTCTTTCACTTTTTCCCGTATTTTTGGGTTTGTATTTAAATTACCTCCCTTCAATTTCAGCCGTTTTTTTCTTTTCTTTTTTTTATAATTTTTCTTTTTTATATATAATTATAAAAGAAATCGAATTGAGTGCTTGGTTTTCCAATTTATTAGTGGATTTGAGTAAAATTATTTGGTTTTTATTATTTTTATTGGTGCATAATTTTTTATGATTGATCAACTGACCAACTTCAATCTTGCCTCGGTATTTTTAATTAATTTGAGTGGTTTTTTTATTGCCTATTGGATCTATTTTTCAGGAAAAAAAAGTAGAGTCAATCAATTGATGATTTTTTGGACCATTTCATCACTGATGTATGTCAATTTTGGTTTTCTGCCCAAACTGGAGACATTTTCGGAACATACATTATTATTTACAAGGCTAAGATTCGTTGCGGTTTCTTTTTTCTTCATTTTCGGATATTTTTTCTATCTTTATTTTCCGATAAGGGAATCCGAACACAAATACGCCAAATGGATATATCTCTTTTTTTGGCTGGCGGCAATTCCAATTTCACTTTTTACTCCCTACATTATTGAGGAAGCTCAAGCCGTCAATGAAAATATTGAAGTTATTTTTGGAAGAGGCATAGAACTGTTTTTTATTTTTTCCGCACTATCGGTTTTTATAATTTTTTGGATACTTTTCAAAAAATATTTTAAATTACCAAAAAAAAGAAAACGTCAAGTTGAATATTTTTTAGTCGGTGCATTTATCTTTGCAATTGCAAATCTGATTTTCAATATCGTTTCCCCTTTGTATTATCGAGACATGAGACATCATCATTTGGGTGATTTTTCCACCATATTTTTACTTGGTTTTACCGCTTATGCGATCGTCAAAGGAGGGCTGTTCGAAATCAAAGTCGTTCTAACAAGCATGATCGTCGGGCTGATTGCCGTTCTTCTGAGTGTCGATTTGCTGCTCTTCACCGAAAAGTTGTGGATTCAGATCTCAAAGGGGATTGTTTTGGCTATCTTTTTGGCTTTCGGATACTTTTTGGTAAGAAGCGTAATTAAGGAGATAGAGCGCAAAGAAGAACTGGAGACTCTGAGTGACCAATTGGTGGAAACCAATATTCAACTTAAAAAAGCCAACGAACGTTTAAAAAAATTAGATGAAGCCAAGTCGGAATTCATCTCGATAGCATCACACCAATTGAGAACTCCCTTAACCGCTATAAAGGGGTATCTTTCGATGATAATTTCCGGAAGCTACGGAGAAATTTCGGATGAAGTGAGAGAAAAGATGAAGGAAGTGCTGGAATCCAGTGAAAGATTGATAAGCTTAATTAATGATCTACTTAATGTATCCAGAATAGAAAGTGGAAAGCTGAAAATAAAATTCGAAAAGGCCGACCTGAAAAAATTCTTGAAAAAAATTGTCAACGAACTTGAGCCGGTCGTGAAAGAAAAAGGTCTCTACTTAAAACTTGAGATTGACGATTCCATTAAGGCGGAGGTCGATAAGGATAAGGTGAGGCAGGCCATCCTGAACATAATCGACAACGCCATAAAATATACGGAAGAAGGCGGTATCACCATAAGGGTCAAAAAGAAGATCTCGGGTCAAGAAAAATCAGCACTGATAGAGATTGAGGACACCGGAAAAGGAATGGAAGAAGAAGAAATTAGTAACATATTCAGCAGCTTTACACGAGGAAGTGCCGGAGATTTAATGCATATAGAAGGAGCCGGATTAGGACTTTACATCGCTAAAAAATTCATCGATATGCACGACGGTGAAATTTGGCTGAAATCGGAAGGAGTGGGGGAGGGAACTTGCTTTTTTATAGAGTTACCCTTGAAATAAAATTTAATAAAAAAACCCGCCGAATTTTAATGCTAATGGCGGGTTTTTCGATTTTTTTTACTTTCTATCTATTACGTCTCCCATTTGTATAACCATATCTGAACCATCGATATCATCGATGCTAAGAACTTTAATCGTTAGAAATCCTCGATATCGATCGTCTATTTTCCCGGTAGCAAATTGTAGCCGAGCCCCCGTCTTCGTATATCTTAATATCCTTACTCTCTCTCCCCTCTGAAATCGGTCATCCGATGGATTGACTTCAGCGATAATAATATCGCTCCTTCCTTCAGGGGCGGTTTCAATAATCATTGGTTGTTCTCGATCATCTTTTATTTTTCTTATGTCGATAAAATTATTTTCCGCAAGCTTTTTAACTGCCGGTTCCATTGCTTTTATTAGAGAGCTTTTTCGTTCAATGAGCTCTCTCTCATTCAGTTTCACTCTTCCTCTGTCCAAGCGCCCTTCCTTTTCAACGACCTCTCCGCTAAAAATTGTTCCCGTCTCCAGACTGACAATTCTTGTGGAAAATTTAACTTTAAAAGTTTTTCTTTCAAAGCTTCCGTGGATTATTATTCGTTTGTCCAGATCTTCAGTAGATATTCTAAGTGGTGATTTCTCATCAATCTCAAAATAAATCAACCTGGGCATAATTAAAAAATCGGAATTCAAGTTTTTATCCAATTTTTCCAAATTGAAATCGGATACTTTTTTACCCCGGTAGAGATCTCTGTACAAATCATCATCTCTAATTCTTTCTTTAATTTCAATTTCATCCCGGTCATAAAAGCTCAGTAATTGCTCTAAAAAAAGCTCATCGATAATTTCTCTCATTTCTTCAAAGTCTTCTTCATTGATTCTAAATTCTGCAACTGCAACCCGCACATTTTGGCCGGAGACACTTACCGATAATAAAAAGACCAAAGCTGTCACTGTAACCAACAAATAAACCGTGCTTCTTTTCATTATTTTCCCCCCTTTTTAAGGTTCAGCTTGTTACTATTATACTAATTATTATTAAATAAGTCAATTAATTAAAGCTCTATTTGATTTTTAGTTGTTTTTATTGTATAGTATTGAAACCAAGGAGGTGATTAAGATGAAGCTGAGATCAATTGTTCTTTTTATGATTATCAGTATTATTTTTTCGTTTATCTTTTCTGCTTCAATATTGGCCGAAAATCCTGAAAACGAAAGTGATAATTTGCTGAGATTCCAAGATCAGGGGGAAGAGGTAGCGGAGCTGCAAAAATTTTTAAGGGACGAGAATTATTATTTTGGAGAGATAGACGGAATATACGGGCATGAAACCCTGTATGCCGTCTTCGCTTTTCAGAAGATCCACGATTTGCAAGTGGACGGAATCGTGGGTTCGGAAACCAGGAGAGCGATGAGAAAGCCAAAAGAGGTAAGTCCCAAACATGGAAAAGGAGATATAGAGATAAACTTGAGCGAACAACTCCTTTTCTTTATAAAGAAGGGGGAGGTGATTCTTATCTCCCATATTTCCCACGGTCCGACGACTCCGACGGGAGTCTTCACCATAGGGACCGTGGAGCGAACAATAAGATCAACCACCTCGAACGTTCCCTGGACGGCAACTCTGGTATTCCCGGTTCAGATTATCGGGAATTACCTGATGCATTCAGTAAAAGAAGAAGAGATGCCCGGGATGGGAGTTCCGCTCCACCCGGCAAGTAGAGGGTGTGTAAGGCCCCCTTTCTCTATTTCAAAATTTATTGCACATAGTGTGCAACAGGGCCGAGAAAAGGTTCATCTTTTCAGATAGGTGGATAAAAGATAATCAAATAAGCACGTAGAGGATGATCAAAGGTCATCCTCTTTTTTTTAAATCGATTTTAAGGTATAATTATTAAATAGAAGGAGGTGAGTAGATTGGCTAAGCGAACAAGAACCTTCAAAAGAGTCAGGGTTCGAGCCAAAAAGAGGAGGCTTCGCCGTGAAGTAATGGAGTCGATAATATATTTCGGCAGCAGAAATCAAAAAACCTTTCCGGCGGAAGAAAAGTACATTTTATCGGCAATATTTTCCGCAACTGCGGAATATTTAAGAGGTCGGAACTCTTTTTTCATTCATTACGGAGTAGATGATAATTGGGAAAAAAATATTCATGAAGAGCTAAAGGCACTGATGAAAAAAGAGGCTCAAAAGCTGGATCCACAGATAAAAAAAACTTTGATCCATTTTTCCGATTACGAAAAGCAATGCGACGAATTCGTGGGCGGTTATGAAACGTGTTTTCATCACTTATTCAAACCTTTTTTATACTCTTGCAATCGTCCTTCATTATTTATCGTATCCGAGAATTTCGGAATCAGGGTTGAAAAAAAAGTTTTACCCTTTCTGACCAAAAAAATTAGATTGCAGTGTGAGGAAATAGGCCGGAAAATGGAAAACTATATTAAAAAAGATGTGATTCTGATAAAAAATAACGGAATCAGTTCCGGCCCCGAATAATTTCGGGGCTTTTTTATTTTACCGTTATTGATATAATCAATAATGAAATTTTAAAATAACGAAGCAATGATCGAGCTGTACGAATCAAAAAATCACAAGAAAAAAAATTGGCTTCTTATTTTATTATTAATGCCGATCTTTTTTTTCGTTATGTTTCTTTTTTTTAATTTATGGTCCAAAATAAATTTCCAGCCGATTGAAACTCATAAATTTATAATCGATGTTCCGGAAATAGAAAATGAATCAGAGTTAGTACCGAAATCCGACCATGACCCAAATCATGAAAATAATTTTGAAATAGAGGATTCATGGCTGGAAAGAGATGAAGTCTTTAATCTCATAAATAGAGAGAGAAAAGACAGAGATATCTCACCATTGACGGAAAACGACAAACTGAACACGGCTTCACTGATGAAAATTGATGATATGTTCGATAAAAACTACTTCGCACACACTTCTCCAGCCGGAAAAGAAGTGCAAGACTTGGCCGAAGATGTCGGTTATTCTTATATTTTGATCGGAGAGAATTTAGCCAAGGGAAGATTTCAAAAAGAAGAAGATCTGGTTGACGGATGGATGAGTAGCCCCGGCCACAAAGAAAACATTCTCAAAAAGAGTTATGAAGAAGCCGGTTTGGCTATAAAGTCCGGAGATTACATGGGTAACGAACTTTTAATGGCGGTTCAAGTTTTCGGAACACCCTCCGACTCTTGCCCAAAACCGGAAGAAGAAATTTTAACTGAAATAGAAAAAACCAAGGAAGAATTGAAAATTTTAAAACAAAATATTGACAAGCTCGACGAAAAAATATCCGAAAACAGCGGACTTTTCGAAAATAATTACCGCAAACTAATTGAAGCGCGTAACGAACTGGCATCAAAACACAACCGATTGGGCTACGATATAAAAGATTCAATCGCAAAATACAACAAGCAGGTGGAAGAAAGAAATCTTTGTCTTGACCAATATTAATATTTAAACAACCAATAAAAATGGATCATAAAAAATTCATCAAAAGATGTATCGAACTTTCGGAAGAGGCTCTGGAATCGGGAGATAATCCATTCGGATCATTAATAGTCAAAAAAGATGATATTTTGGTGGAAGAAAGAAATAAAATAAAGGATTTTGACGTAACCGGGCACGCAGAAATAATGGCAATGCGAAAAGCGCAAAAACTTCTTAAAACCGATGATCTCTCCGAATACACTTTATACTCCAATTGCGAACCGTGTCCGATGTGTGCTTTCATGATCAGAGAATTGAAATTCAAGAGAGTTGTTTTTTCACTCAAATCACCATGTATGGGAGGATATTCAAAATGGAATATACTGGAAGACGAGGAGCTTTTAAAGTTCAAGCCGATTTTCTCCACGCCACCAGAAATTATCAGCGGTATAATGAAAAAAGAAGCTGAAGAAGTCTTTAAAAAAGCCGGTTGGTTTATAGACGGAAAAGTGGTATAATAAAAATAGTCGCAATTTAGTCTTAATTTTCATAAAAGATTATGAATACTTTAGGATCTTTTCCGTTTATTTTAATTATCGTTTTTTTAATCACTCTCCTTTTCGATCATATCTTTTCCGAATCATCTCTTGAATTCACGGTTCTTATGACTTTTTTTACCGGCCTACTTTTCGGATCGCTCCTTTATTTGATGAATGTTGAAATACTGTCTTCGGACTTGGTCTTTTTCTCCGCTTCTCTGCCTATAGCTTACGGATTCTTTTCACTGAAAAAAATGAGGGAAGAAAAAAATAAGCCCAAGGAGATAATCCGAATGGAAAAAATTATTGACAAAATTGTTCGAAAGAAAAAGAAAGTCTTCAAAAGAATAGAAAAAAGAGGGGGGCTGGAAGACTATCTCTATCTAAAGATGGAATACGAAAAGGGCAATGCCGTCAACCCTGATTTCCAAGAAAAATTCAAGGACTTTTACAATATGCGATTATTCGGGTTTACTGAGGATTTTTATAAAACTTATTTCGGCTTTTTAAGCTCTAAAGACGCTGATCTCAAAAAGATATTGACGGACCTTTCGAAAATAGAGGACGAAAGCGGAAAAAAGACCGTCCAGCTCGCTTTTGCGAGTAAGTTGATACATATGATAGACGGAGATCTGCCTCTTTACAATTCAACGGTCGCTTCAGAGCTGAACTTGAAAATTAGCCGTGGGCCGATTGAAAAAAGAATCAAGTCATCTCTGGAGACATATGAGCTCTTAAAAACTTATTATAGGGCATTTCAAAGAAGAGAAAAATTAAAAAATATGATGAATGAATTCAGAGAAGAGCATAATTATGCAGAGGGAGTGTTGCCCAATACGAAATTAATAGATCTTTTCATAAAGGGAGTAAACAAAATCAAATAAAAAAAGCCGAACCATGTTTCTCGGTTCGGCTCTCGATCTTTCTTTATAATTCCAGCTCGTAGATGCTTATTCTTGCCCTGTTGTAACCTCTTACAAAACGAGGGTTTTCCGGTTGATATTCATGAGGAACCCAGATAAATTGAATTCCCGTGCCTTCCGCATTAAGCCCTACCGATCCGGATGCAAACTCTTGATCATTCAATAAAACTCCGATTTGAACTTTTTCTTGCCCGAGTATCTGTTTTGCATCTTCCAGCTCGTCCAAGTAGTAGTGCGTTTCCTCAATCCTAATCGACACTTGATCACCGGCACTTGCGCTCATTCCACCAATAAAAACAAACAAAAAAATCAAAACGAGTAAAGCTGAAATCTTTTTCATCTTTTCCTCCCTTCATAATTTGACTATAAGCTCTCTCCGTATTTATTATATTATAGACTAAATTTAATAATATGTAAAGGGAATCTTTACATTTATTTTTTTTTATTGTATAAGCATTATAAAGGAGGGGTAAAGATGAACATGGATGAAGAGCTCATTGAAAAAATAGTCTCGATGGACATACAGAAGGAAGATGCCGTCAATGCAATTGAGTTGGGCAAAGAAGTGAAGGCAATAGATTCATTGGTTTTCAATACCGATACCGAAGTGGCATACGGCAAGAAAATCGAAGATGACTGTGCTTTGAGCTTTAATTTTGAAAATGTCTATTACGAGATATGGGCTCTCAACTTGAAAAAGAGGATAGAAAGAGTTGAATTTCCAATCCACGCCGGCGACATTCAGAAGCCGCTCACCAAAGAGGAGAAGATCTTTCTGATATCGGCAAGTGAGGTGCGGTCGCGTCTTCAATTGAGAGGTATTGAAATCTTCAAACCCGGAATTTTGCTAACAAACAGAAATGCTCAAAAGATATTGGATTCAATCACTTTTTTAAGGAAAGAGATTTGCTCGAAGAGACTTTTCAGCTGGGAAATTAAAGATTTCGATAAACAATTCATAACTGCAATGTGCCTTTATTACCTCCGAAAAGACGCGAGCCCGGAAGAGCTGATAAAGTTAATAACCTTCAATCCGAAGCGACTCAAAAAGCGTCACCCGTAAAAAAGTGGCGCTTTTATTTTTTTTATCGAATTGATAAAATTAATCATGAATTTATCAAAATTGGAAAAATTAATGAGAGATTTTCCGGATTATAGGCTAAAACAGATCAAGAGAGCCGTTTACGGAAAAGGGATAGCCGATTGGAAAAAAGTAACTCCCTTGCCCGAAGAAATCAGAAATTATCTATCGAAGAAGATCTCTTTGGAAATTCCGGTAGAAAAAATTTTCAGGTCAAATGATGGAAATACCGTTAAAGTCGTCTTTCTTTTTGAAGACGATTTGAAGGTGGAGGGCGTTTTGATGAATGACGGAAATAAAAAAACCGTTTGCGCTTCCACTCAAATCGGATGCCCCTTAAATTGCTCTTTTTGTGCTACCGGCAAAATGGACTTTGAAAGAAATCTTAATTATTTTGAAATCTTAAACCAAATATTATTTTTCAAAAGGAGGTACGATAAAATTGAAAACGTAGTTTTTATGGGTATGGGGGAGCCTTTTTTAAATTATGAAAATGTCATCCGAGCAACCGAAATATTAATCCAAAAAGAAAGTTTTAATATCGGGGCGCGAAAAATCTCCATATCTACTGCGGGATTACCT
>PUNQ01000001.1 GCA_003551845.1 Candidatus Nealsoniibacteriota bacterium | reverse complement strand
CTACAAGTCCCGCTGGGAGGTCGAGCTGTTCTTCAAGTGGATCAAGCAGAATCTGAAGATCCGCAGCTTCCTTGGCCGGAGTCTGAACGCCGTCGCCTCGCAGATCTTCGTGGCGCTGTGCGTCTACCTGTTGGTGGCCTTCCAGAAGTTCGTCTCGCGCACGGCCATCGGCATCCAGGCTGTGCTACGCCTGGTGCAATTGAACCTGTTCCAGCGCAGACCCCTGGCCGATCTTCTCAGCGGTCGCAAACACGATCCGCCCGATCCCCAGATGCCTCTGCGACTGAGGGCCGCGTAAGTCGGACAGCAGTGAGGACGAAGGAGGGTGTGGAGTTGGCCGCTCTGGGCTTGCCCAAACGAAGCAATCGAGGCATGAAACGTGAATGATTTGACGGAAGCTTTACGCGGTAGGCCAGCGCAGGCGGAAATGAGAATTGGCGCCTTTGGGCTTTCCCCGGGTAATTCAAACATGGGAATGTCTGCGTTATGCCACTCTTTCGTAGACGTGGTGCGCAAATCCAGCCCAGAGCTACAACTAACCTTGTTCGATCATGGCTTGGGCTGTCGGCCTGGATCGCTGCGGATCAGGGTGGAAAAGGTTCAAGTGACTTTGTGCGGTGCAGTTGGGGGCGCGCGGCTTTATCGAAAAGAGAATTTGCATACCGCAAGAATGTGGGCAAAGGCAGGAGCACTTTCACGTCTGAACGGCTTAATAAGGGCGATAGATGGGTGCGGTGCGATTATGGATGCCTCGGCGGGTGATAGTTTCTGTGATATTTACGGTGATCCAAGGTTTCGAAGCATTGTTATTCCAAAACAGATCGCTGCAATGCGCTCACGACCGCTGTTGTTGTTGCCGCAAACCTATGGTCCGTTCCAAAAACGCCGAAATGCCCGGGTTGCACGTGAAGCAATCCTTGGTGCGGCCGAGGTGTGGGCACGGGACGAGCATAGCCTCGGGGTTTTGACAGATCTGCTGGATTGTGAATTTGACCCATCAATTCATCGGTGTGGAGTTGATATGGCCTTTGGGTTGCCCGCGACCAAGCCCCATCCGTCTCATATTGGAGAGCTCGTAAGCTGGCTGGAGCCGCAGCAAAACCCGGTGGGCTTCAACGTCAGTGGGTTGGTATGGAATCATGGCCGGGATTTGGAAGAGAGGTGGGGATTCAGGGCAAGTTATCGACGATTAGTAGTTGATGCACTCTCCTGGCTACTCGAAAATACGAGTTCCCGCGTTCTCCTGGTGCCTCATGTGCTTGCGCCACCTGGGGCAGCTGAGTCGGATCTGCAAGCCGCTCAAGAACTGTTGACGCGCTTGCCTCCCGCACAAGCCGCACCAGACCGCATTCGGATCGTGCCGAACACCCTTAACGAGCAGGAATTAAAGTGGATTATCGGGCAGTGCAATTGGTTCTGTGGCACACGCATGCACTCGACCATAGCCGGTCTCTCCAGTGGCGTACCTACCGCGAGCATCGTTTATAGTGACAAGGCCGCCGGGGTGTTCGACCAATGCGGGCAGCGCGAACATATCATCGATCCAAGGCAATGCGACAACGAAGAGGCGTTGAGTCGATTGGTGCAGTCGTTCGAGGCTCGGGACCAGGCAAAATCATCCCTGGGTCATGCGTTGGTGCGCGTTAGGAAAATTCTGGAGGCGCAAAGCGAGTCGATCGTACGGTTCGCATTAAGGCACGCGCGGCCATGATCGTGCGGAAGCAACCGCCCCTTTGCTGAGGGCGGTAGTGCGAGGTGGTCTGCGGCGCGGTTTTGCTGTAGCCTGCCTTTGTGATCGCAGCGGCGTAAGGATTTCCTGCTTCGGCGAAAATCGACGTAATGAGAGATTTAGATGCTCACTGGCTGAGCTGGAATCATTCTGCGTATGTTAGAGGAGAGGTTAGGTTATGCCCAACCGTTACGCGAAAAACGTAAAAAAGGCATTTTGCGGCACAGTTATTTGCCGTTTATTGAGGCCCCGAAAAATCCAGGTTTACTGCACTGGCACCGCTAAATCCGGAACCAACTCAATTGCTGCATTGCTCGGCAATCAGCTGCGCGCTTGTCACGAGCCTGAAAGCGAAAAGCTTATAGATAAGATATTCGATATCGCGGCTGGTGGGGTTGAGAAAAGGCAGCTTCAACGGTTCTTGGTGCGGCGTGATCGAAGATTGTGGCTCGAGGTAGATTCTTCGCAGCTCAACGTTTTTTTTATCAATGAGCTGGTGACGCTGTTTCCTGACGCAAAGTTCATTTTGACAATCCGCAACCCATACTCTTGGTTGGATTCGTTCATTAACCACCAGCTATCGCGCGAAGCTTCTCATAACTGGATTAAGCTTCGTAATTTCCGGTTTCGGCCTGATGTGCATTCGCACGCAAAAGAAGAATCTATTTTAAAGGATAGAGGGCTGTACGCGCTCGACGGATACCTCTCATACTGGGAGTATCATAATCGCACTGTGCTCGATGCGGTCCCAATAGGTCGGCTATTGGTTGTTAGGACTGATGAGATAACGAGAAATGCTGAGAATATTGGCAGGTTCGTGGGGGGATCAAGCAGCAATCTTGATGTTGAAAAATCGCACTCTTTCAAGGCTAAGCGAAAGTTCGGCGTGGTTGACCAAATAGACCAGATGTATCTTGATGAAAAAATAATGGAGCATTGTGGCGACCTGATGAAGAAATTTTTCCCGGAGATTCAATCCAGGGGGGATGCGTTCGTGTAGAAGCGCATGACCGAATGCGCAATCCACGTGTTATGGTGTATTGATAAAATCACAGGTTCTTCGTCGTTTCACGTGGGTTTGAGGATGGAGCCCGCGGGGCTCCCGATCAGGTAGATCATGGTGATGAAGGTGTCGGTATTGCGGTATCCACGAGCTCTGGCGCGGGCCGCTTGGAACAGTCCGTTGAAGCCCTCCAGGCGGGCATTGGTGTAGGTCGAGGTCCAGCGTTGCACCACGCGTTGCGCATAGGTCTTCAGGGTCGCCAGCGCCCTGCGCACCGGCTCCAGGCGCGGCGTGTCGCCGACCAGCGCCTGGGCGTAGTTCAGGAAGTGG
>PUNQ01000042.1 GCA_003551845.1 Candidatus Nealsoniibacteriota bacterium | reverse complement strand
TGGATGACCAGTAAATCAAAGACTGGGCGTTATCGTCATAGTGTGGCTCACAGTTATCTAAGGAACCGGACCCATCACCCCAACTCCAATTACCGTCGCCACAATCTCCGCCCGCGTTATTCTCATCAAGACTATTTATAAAAGGCTCAAATTCATAACGAGCCGGTAAGTACCAGTCGTCGTAGCCGGCATAGGTAAGATTACCACATTGCTCGGCAGCAATAGGGGTTTCACTACAACCGTTGAGAATTTGGTTGGTGTTATATTCTCCATCCGTATCAGAATCGGCTCCCACCCAAGCAACCGCACAGCCCCATACGTATCCTTGATCAGGATTTTCATCAGCAGGCAGATCAAGAGTAGGTGACCACATATTGTCGTCACTGTCACAAAAGACAATATCTCCATCTACGGTATGCTCTCCTTGTCCGGCCGCTACGCAAATTCCTACATGATCAGCATACTCGGTCTCGGTTATTCCAACCGCTATGAAACGGGTTTCGGCGTTTTCGGCTACCAGGATTACACTGCTTCTGGATATGAGATATCCCGTGCCGTCCCCTTCCGCTTGTGGGTCTACGGGTATTTGGTTCATATATCCTTCGTCAACGAGTGGTGAGAGGTCAATCAGGTCTCCGCAATTTTCGGGATCGTTGTCTTCGGTATTACATATTTCCGTAAGATCTTCGGGCATATCGATATCCCCCCAAGTTCCTTGGTTTGCCACTTGATAGGAGATAAGTGAATTATGTAGTGAGTTTATGTGGTTGCTTCTGGTTGCATCTCTCGCTGCTGCGAACTGTTGACCGGGATTAATGGCTACAATGACTGCTGCTGCCAGGATAGCTATTATTCCGATGACGATTAGTAGTTCTATTAATGTAAACCCCTTTTCTTTATATTTGCTCATATATAAGTTTGATTACAAAAAAACACGTCAATTATTTAAAAAAGTGTATTATAAAATCATACCATAAATTCCCCTCTCGTAAAAAAACAACCCCGTTTACACCTCGTAGGTGTAAAAATGGGGAATGAAAAAGGAGAGCCTGATTCAGGCTCTCCGATTTATGGGTGGCTGATTTTATTTTTTACTTCAACTTATCTCTTCCTTTTTCTTAGATCCAGTTCAATTATTGCTACTATGACGAAGCGTAAGAGGACCAACATTCCCAATATTGTAAGGAAAACGAAGATTCTTTCTGCGGAAAGATAAATATTGTCCGCAATTACGGGAATATTCGCCAATCTTCTCACCTGTTCTATTATCGTTCTTTCTCCTATAAAGAATCCGAAAGAGAAGACGACTACAGTTAAAATTATCAGAACAAGCTTGGGAATTCCAATCGTTATGACCCTTTTTACGGTCCCCGGAATTTTTTTTAGGGATTTTATAGCTCTCGACAACTTGCCTCGACTTTGAGAACTATTTTCAGTTCCGGTACGGGCATTATCACTCATGACATCCCTCCTTTCCGGTTAGAAAATTATGAACAAGTCAAAGTAGATACATCAGCCACCTATTGATATTGTGCAATATAATTAAATATATGTCAAATATAAGTCATTAGCCCCAAGACCAAAAGAAGAAAGCAAAACCACAAAAAAATGAAAAGACCGGTAAAAAACTTGGCCTGAAGGGCTCGCCAATTATTTATGGGAGAAACTTTTTGAACTAAAAAAGTAACCAGTCCGGCAAAATTTATGCAAATTAAATTAATTAAAAACAAGAGTAAAGCTCCCGACATTCCGATAAAGTGTCCTCCCCCAAAAAGCATGCCGGCAACAACCAAGGGCGGTAAAAGTGAGACGGCGACCATAACTCCCGCTAAAGTGGTTAGGGTTCCGGTTGTAAAAGATAAAGCTCCAATCACTCCGGAAGAAAAAGAAACTAAAAAATCGCCTATCCCCGCCTCGGTTCTCATTGCTATTTCATTAGCTCCCGGATTAAAATCAAACAAAAATCCGACCAATAAAGAAAATATAAAAGAAATTAAAATTCCGGCAATCATGGTCTTCAAAGATTTTATCGTAATTTCAAAATCGGCTAAAACTACTCCGAGAGAAAGGCCCATTGACGGACCCAAAAGTGGAGCGACAATCATCGCACCGACAATCATCGGTATATTTCCCTGAACGAGACCCACTGCGGCAATAACAGTGGCTAAAATTATCAAAACAATGTATATTCGATTTAATTTTACATTAGTGGAAATTTTGGAGTAAAGCTCTTCCCTGCTTATTCTTCCCGTATTTATCTCTTTTTCAACTTTATCATCGGATTCTTCCTCCTTATCTTTCATTCTGGGAATTGAGGCTTCCACCGGTAAAATTACCGTCCTGAAATTCTCCGTTCCCGAAAACTCTTCTTCCATGTCATCCAAAAATTTTTCCGACTTTTCGGCAGCAACCAAAGCACGAATAAGAATCTTTTTATCCGAGATTCTGTCGTGCCAAAATTCTTTTATTGATGCTTTTCTTAAAATTTCATCCGCTCTTGTTTTGTCTTCAAGAGGAAGAAAAATTTTTACTAATCTCAAGTTCATTTTTTATATGTTTATCGATAATTGTTTAATAATAGCAAATATAAAAACATATGACTAATTTTATCTTTGTTTGCGATTTAATTATCATTATGTATAATTAAAAAACAATAATTAAAGAAAACCGACACCGGGGGGATGAATACAGCAAAAAAAATGGTTCGCACCATGAAAAATGATATCGCTCTGCTTAAGAGTGAGGATTTTTCATATTCGGGATCAGTAAAAGCTCCAAAAGAAACATCTTTTCCGGATTACAAAGAAAAAGAGAAGGATATTCCAGCACCCATTGAAAAAAAAGAAGATGATTCAACAATAAAAAAAGATCACAAAAAAGAATATAAAAAATCGGAAAGGAGGGAGGGGGTGAACCCTGAGGCAATTGAAGAGTTTAAAAAGGAGCTGGCCGATACCAAAGAAATGCTACAAGAATTGCTCGGCAAGGTTGAAAGCTTGGAAAAGATACATTTGAAAGAAAAGAAAAAAGAAATTGAAAAAGAAGTCATGCGAGAAGACCCTCTTATTACAAAAAAAGAAAAGGGAAGTTTGGGCGTTTTAGCTGAGAAAGAAGAAAAAGAGCCAAAAGAAACAAAAAATAAAGAATTTTCAATTCGGGAGGATTTTGAAGAGAAAGATAATATTTTACAGGAAGAAGAGCCGGAAGAAGAGCCTTTAAAGAAAAATAAAGAGGAAGAGGCGGCAAAAGAAGATTCAATGCAAAAAGAGGTCAGCCGGATGTTATCGGAGGAAGATTCTAATAAAAAACAGATGACTAAAAGGCAAAGGAAAGACTCCGAAGTGCGTGAGCTGATCAAAGAGTTGGAGGAGAGATTCGGTGAAAGAGAAAAGAAATCTCCCGAAAAGGATGAGCTTGAGGAAGAGTCTATTTCCAAAAAAGCGGTCGGTATAAAATTGAATGAAGAAGGGAAAGGAAAATCTGCCTCCGATGTCGACTTGCCGGAGATGAAAGAGGGCTCGGCCGAATCGCTTACCGAAGAAGTCTCTTTTGACGACCTTCAAATTTTTAAAAATATCGATAAAAGACCCGATATTCTGGAAAAGATAAGCTTTTTGGAGAACTTTACCGAAAAGTTCAACATAGAAGCCCAAGTGATGACCGACGTGATAGATGCCTTGAGAGACGGATTGGTTTCTTCCGAAGAGTTTATCATTTGGCTGGAAGGAGGAAAAGATGAACCAGAAAGAGAAACCGTTGAAAACTTAAAAAAAGCAATCGGAGTACTTCAAAAAGTAAAGGAAGGAAATGTTTCAAAAGTAAAAAGATCCCTCATCAGAGAGATGGAAAAATCAATTATATATAGAAAAGAGTTTTAGTTTTTATTGGTTTAAAAAGTCTTTCAGCTTCATGAGTACGGTTCGCTCGAACCGTTCTTTTTCTTCCAACTTTTGAGTTATGTATTTTTGAGATTCTTGAATCTCCGGGATATAAACATGCTCCAAAGAATTGACTCTTCTACGAACAGACTCTATCTCTTCCGCAAGCAATTTAATTTTTTGCTCCAATGTTGCGTATTTTAAAATGGAGTCGGAGATTTTTCCGGCTTTTTCTTTGACCTTTTCCAGGTTGTGGTCTCCACTCTTTTTTCCCAACGGGGTTTTCCTTACCTCCTCCTCATTTTTGAATTGATACTCTTCAACCTCAACTCCCATTATATTCTTTTTTTCAACTTCGACTTCGGCTCGCGGGATATGAGAAAGGATGGCTTTCAATCGATTTGAGCCTAAGTTATTCTCCGCTTTCAGATGATCCGTCAGCAGTTCCGGAATCGTTTCTTCAATCTCTTTTCTCAACTTCTGCAGTTCCTTAACGTGATTTAAGAATTCCCTTATCAAGCTGTCCAGCTTGTTTTTTAAAAGCTCATGACCGGACTCGGCAACCTTGAGTTGCTTTTTAAGCCGTAAAAGTTCCTGTCTGGTGGGATTAATCTTCTTTTTCATCCAAGTATTTCTTTATTTTATCTTCTTTGATTCTCTTGAGTTCTTCTCTGGGTAAAACTTTTAGAATTTCCCATCCTATGTCGAGAGTTTCACCTATATCTCTATTTTCTCCGGGCTCTTGAGAAAGAAACTTTTCTTCAAAAAGGTCGGAAAATTTTAAATAAGCCTTGTCGGTCTCCGAAAGAGCCGACTCACCCAAGATGGTAGCCAATTCCTTGACTTCCTGCCCTTTGGCATAAGAGGCAAAAAGCTGATTGGCTAATCCGTCATGATCATCCCTGGTTTTGGATTCTCCGATTCCTTTATCCCTGAGCCTGGAAAGACTGGGTAAAACATCTATCGGCGGGTATATTCCCGATTGATGAAGATTTCTGGAGACCATAATTTGGCCTTCCGTAATATAACCGGTCAAGTCGGGAATCGGATGAGTCTTATCGTCTTCGGGCATGGTCAAGATCGGAATCTGGGTTATAGAACCCGGTTTTCCGGCTATCATTCCCGCCCGTTCATATATGCTGGCCAAATCAGTATAAAGGTAACCGGGATATCCTCTCCTTCCGGGAACCTCTTTTCTGGCCGCTGAAATTTCTCTCAAAGCTTCACAATAGTTGGTCATATCGGTCAAAATTACCAAAACGTCGTACCCCTTATCGAATGCCAAATATTCGGCAGCGGTAAGTGCCATTCTGGGCAAGGTCACTCTCTCAATTACCGGATCGTCAGCCGTGTTCAAAAACAGAATCGACCTGTCCAAAGCTCCGGTCTTTTCCAATTCATTTACGAAAAAACGGGATTCTTCAAAAGTGATTCCCATCGCCCCGAAAACAACTGAAAAATCACCTTTCATCTTCGCCTGCCTGGCAATTTGAGTAGCTATTTTGGAGTGAGGAAGACCGGCTCCGGAAAATATGGGGAGCTTTTGCCCTCTGACCAAAGTATTCAAACCGTCAATGGCCGAAATTCCGGTCTGAACGAAATCATCGGGAAATTCTCTGGAAAAAGGATTCATCGGGTCACCGTTTATGTCCACCGATTTTTCCGCAATCGGAAGCGGATGTCCGTCCAATGGGTTGGCCGATCCGTCAAAGATCCTACCCAGCATCTCCATACTGACATCCAGTTTCATGGTTTCTCCCAAAAAGACGGCTTCCGCCTTTTCAAGTTCCATCCCTCTGGTTTCGGTAAACATTTGAACCAAGGCTTTTCCTTTTGACGCTTCCAGGACTCTGCCCATCCTTTCTTCACCGTCACCCATCTTTATTTTAACCAACTCTTCATAGCTCACTTTTTCCACTCCTTCAACCAAAACGAGGGAGCCGACTATTTCTTTTAAACCTTTATATTTTACGGACATATTTTTTCCAATTTTAAACTATTTTTAACTTTCCTTTTTAAACTTGAGTTGAGAAAGTTTTTGTTTTTTATCCATTGCAAAAACTTCTTTTATCTCCATGCCTTCGGAGAGCATCTTTTTTCCTTCCCTGTAAAATCCCATTATCTCACCTATCATCATGGCCTGCTTTTTTAAAGAAGTGAAGGTGTCAACGTCGTCGAATGCGTTTTGCATTAGAAAGTCCTCTCTTATTATCTTGGCGGTTTCCATTATCAACTTATCCGTATCGGATAAAGCCTCGAAACCGACCAAACGGACTATCTCTTCCAGTTCCGCCTCCTTGGATAAAATTCTCATCGCCTCCACTCTGTTTTTTCTGAAATCGGCTCCCAAATTCTTATCCAAAAATTCAGCCATATCTTCCGTGTAAAGCGAATAACTGTTCAGCCAATCGATTGCCGGAAAGTGTCTGGCGTTGGCCAGCTCGTCATCAAGGCTCCAAAAAACCTTGGTGGTTCGAAGTGTATTTTGAGTAACCGGTTCGGAAAGATCTCCTCCGGGAGGTGAAACCGCACCTATCACGGTCAAGGATCCCTTCCGCTTATCCGATCCCAAGCATTCAACTATTCCCGCCCTTTCATAAAAGGCGGCTATTCTCGATCCCAAATAAGCCGGGTAACCTTCTTCACCGGGCATCTCTTCAAGTCTGGCCGACATTTCCCGCAAAGCTTCAGCCCACCGGGAGGTCGAATCGGCCATCAGGGCGACATCCAGCCCCATATCTCTAAAATATTCCGCTATGGTAATTCCCGTATAAACGCTGGCTTCTCTGGCCGCTACCGGCATGTTGGAAGTATTGGCTATAAGAACGGTTCTTTCCATAAGGGGGTTTCCGGTTCGGGGATCTTCAAGTTCCGGAAATTCCTGCAGAACTTCCGTCATTTCATTACCTCTTTCTCCACAACCGATAAAGACTATAACGTCCGCATCGGACCATTTGGCGAGTTGATGCTGAATTACCGTTTTTCCCGATCCGAAGGGTCCGGGAACACTGGCAGCGCCTCCTTTGGCAACCGGGAAAAAGGTATCTATAACCCGTTGTCCGGTCACGAGGGGTTTTGCGGGAAGCAGTTTGGCGGTGGTCGGCCTGGGGCTTCTTATCGGCCAACTCTGGCTCATTCTCACCTCTTTTTTACCGCTTTCGGTCTTTATTTCAGCCACCACATCGGTTACTTTCATCTCTCCCGATTTTATGGAAACTATTCGACCCGAAAAATTTCCGGGAGGAACCATTATTTTATGCGTTATCGTTTCTGTTTCTTTCACCTCTCCGATAATCTTTCCCGGAGAAACTTCTTCCCCTTCTTCTACCACCGGCTCGAATTTCCATTTTTTTTCTTCATCCAAAGCGGGAACTTCAACTCCCCTGGTGATGAAATCGCCCGTCTTTTCGGCTATGGAATCAAGGGGTCTTTGAATGCCGTCATATATGGCTCCCAAGAGTCCCGGCCCCAAAGTTACCGACAACTGGCGACCGGTTCTTATCACCGGTTCACCCGGACCGACTCCGGAAGTTTCTTCATATACTTGAATCGAGGCCTCACCTCCTCTCATTTCAATAACTTCTCCGGACAACCCTTCATTTCCGACCTTAACCACCTCGTAAATAGTGGCCCCTTCCATATTTTCGGCAACAACCAAAGGGCCGGAAACCTTAATTATGACACCCTCGGATTTCTCGTTATTTTTATCTTTTGTTTTATTTTTCATAATGCTTAAGCGTTTTGGTTATTATCAGTTATCCGGTGATTCCAAAAAGGTAGTGGAAACCGCACCACCCAAAGCTCTCTCCATCTGCTCTTTCAAGGTGGTTCTTTTTTTTCCTTTTTTTAGCCCGGGCAAGACTATGATTCCCAAGCCACCGGAAGAGATCAAATCTTCCGTCGTAAAAATAAGTCTAAAATCTTCATTCATTAAACGATCCATCAACTCTTTCGCTTCTTTTTCATCGTCAGCGGAAAAGCAATGAAAGCCGAGCGAAGAAAAAGCTCTATAATAACTTTTCGGTCCGATGAATGCTATTTTGCTCATATCGATTTTAAATCATTAACCAATTCCTTTATTTTGGCCGGCTCAAAACCCATCCTTTTTCCGGCAATTATCGTTCTTATCTTCTTTTCAGCCTTCCACTTTTTCATAAAAAAGGCCATGATCGGAGAGAATCCTTCATTTTTTTTCGTATTTTCAGAAATAAAGTCATCCTCCAGATTCCGAATTCGATCATCTCTCTCTTTTCCGGAAAAATCTTCCAGAGCCGACTTGTACCTTTGGACAAACCGCTTTACTTCCTTGTCTTTTCCGGCAGATTCCTTAATCCTTTCCAAGTGTACTTCTGTCAAATAGTCATCAAGCTCAGCCGGTGTTTTCTTTTTTTTGGCTTCTTCAACTTCTTCTTTAAAATTTTTCAAAAGTTCGTCTTTTTCCTTTTCCGAAATATCGAATTCATCAATCTCAGTACCGAAAATTTCTTTTTTTAAAACGGATCTCAAGTTGTCGATATTCTCTTTTAGGGAAAAGAGCTCAGCCGGCCGGGAAGCGTCAATCCTTTTTAAATCTTTTCGAAAAAATAGCTTCTCCTTCTCGAAAACTTCTTCCGGATCTTCGGTGTCCAGGGCCCATTTTCCGTAATCGGTATCCTGAAGAACCTCGAAGGCTTTTTCAGCGGTTTCAGCATTTATCATTCTACCGAAATCGATATCATCGGCAAGATGCTTTTCCCGAGCGTTGAGATAAGAATTTAAGAAAAGATATTTCATCGACATAATTTATCCGAAAAGTAGATCAACCAATTCTTTTTTATTTTTTTCAATTTCTTCCGTTAAAATTTCATCAGCGGTGACGGTCAAGCTCCATCCTTTTCCTTCAATTAAAAATCCTTCTTCAAAATCAACCTCTTTCTCCACCGGCTCTTTTTCTATTCCGCAATCTTTCAAAACCGAAAAGAGCTCCTTCTTTTTTCCGACGGGAACTATTATTCCGTCAGCTTTTTCAATCAACTTTTTTTCCTTCTTCAAATCATTTGCATACAGCTTTCTTTTGTCTTCGGGGGAGAGTTTTTTCAAGTCGAGCAAGGTTTCCTTTTTCGCTTTCTCCAAAAGCTTCTTTTTTAATTTCAGTTCTTCCATTTCCAAACGAAACTCTTCTTCTCTCTGTTTTTTCAAAAGAAGATCTTCTTTCCTTTTTCGAAGCTTTTCTTTAAATTCAGTTTTCAGATTTTCCAGCTGCTCAGACTTCTCTTCATTCAGCTGACGAAGCTTTTCTTCGTGCTCTTTCCGAATTTCCGAAATTTCTTCTCTCTTTTGATCTTTAATTTTAGCGAGTAAATCTTCAAAAGGCATAAATTGACCGGGGCTTTACCGATTCTCATCGGATACTCGTTTCATAAGTCCGATTGCGATTCGACTAATCACCGGTGGGTTAAACGGTTATTCCATTTAAAATTAGAATAGTCAAAAGAAGGGCGATAACGGCATAAGTTTCAACCATTGCGGATAAAATAATCGCCTTACCGGCTTCTTCCGGTTTTTTGGCCAAGGTTGAAATTCCGGATACGGATACTTTACCTTGAAAAACCGCGGAAAGAAGTCCGGCTAAAGTTATCGGTATGCAAGCCAAAAGGATTTGCCATCCGACTCCGGCTGAAACTTCTACGATTTCTTCACCGAAAAGCCCCACTTGTTGAAGAACCAGTACGGCGGCTAAAAATCCGTATATTCCTTGAGTACCGGGCAAAACTTGTAAAAGTAGTGCTTTTCCGAATTTTTCCGGTTCTTCCGAGATGAGTCCTGCCGCTGATCTACCAACAGCGGAAAGAGCAATTGCGGAACCGATACAAGGAAGCGTTACAGCCAATCCGGCTCCCAGAATTGCAAGAATAAGTCCTAATTCCATATGATTTTAACGGCTCGTCATCTTGTCGAAGCGATTGTAAGCTCCGATTACTTGTCGAGTCCGATTACTTTTTAATAACTTCAACGAAACGACCCTTTTTGGCCAGTGGACGAAATCTTCTTCCTCCGCCTTCCATAAATTTGGAAAAAAATTCAACGAATTGAAGCCTGGCGGAATGTATAAAGCTACTCAAAGCGTTGATAAGAAGATTGGCCACATGTCCGAAAACCAAAACGAATCCGGCAACGGCGACATTCAATCCCGCGACCGGAATCATATCCATGAAAATAAAGGCGATCATATTGATCGTCATGGCTATAATTCCCGTAGCAAGACCCAAGGCCAAAAGCCTGGAATAAGATAAAACATCACTGAAATATCCGATTAAATCATAAAGTGATCCGAAGCCGGACAATAATCTTTTGAGCGGGTTTTCATTTTCGGAAAATATTATGTTCAGAAGAAACATCAAAATAACGGAACCGATCAAAAGCGGAGCCCGTCCGGTAAATGCGAAGGCGGCTATTCCCAAAAAGAAAACTACCGCACCACCCTTTGATCCCAATGCCGTATTAATGTCACCCTGTTTATAGTTCCAGAAAAGGCCGACCAAGAGGCCGACGAAAATCTGAATCAATCCGAAAACGGAAACCAAATAAAGAACTTCTATGGGGTCGGAAACGGCATCAACGATTCTTAATCCGGCAAATAGATCCGTTCCGAAAAAGGTTCCGGTTAAAAGGCCGGCCAAAACGGTGAAAGCTCCCGCTATTATGAACAGATTGAAAAATGCTCTTGCATCCTCCAGTTTTTTTCCCATAAAATAACAGAGAGCGATAAGAAGAAGTCCGTATCCGGCATCGGAAAGGGCGAGCCCGAAAGCCACGGCGAAAAAAGGAGCCAGAAAGGGAGTCGGATCCGGTTCATCCGATTTGGGAGCACCATAAACACCGGTTACCACTTCAAAGCTCTCCATTAAATCCTTATTCTCCATCAACACGGGCGGGCTTTCATTTTTTCTCATCTCCAATTCATTTATCGACACGTAAGGGGTTATTTTCTTTAACTTTTCTTCCATTTTTTCCGCTCTTCCTTCTAAAATCCAAGCTTGCAGGTAGAAGTAAAGCTCCGTTTTTTTACCACTCTCCAAAGCTTCACACTTTTCAAGCTCCCACCCGTACCAATCGATAAGCGCTCTCACTTTGGGTATTTCACCGGTTAATTCTCTTCCCCTTTCAATAATCTCCTCTCTCTTTTTTTTCAAGTCCGACAACTCCTCTCTTTTTTCTCTTACTATTTCTGCGGGAGGGCGAGACCAGGTGATCGATTCCTGAACGGCTCCGACGCTCTTGGCAATCTCAACCAACCGTTCTTCTTCTTGAGGATAAATCATATAAAACCCGTTCTTTTTTTCTTCTTCTCCACCCCATCTTATAAAAAAGAAAATGCTTTTTTCTTTCAAAGCATTCAAAAGCTCTTCTTTTTTATCACTGATGATGGAGCCGATAAAGACTTCGAAATTTTCAAAATCGATAAACGGATTTTCGGAAATTCCGGAAAATTTTTTGAGTTCTTCAATCTCTCTTTCCAAAAGCTCACAGCGAGAATCTATCCGATTCAAACGCTTCTCCAAAAAATTGCAACTCTCGACAAGTTCATCCGTCTTTTTTTCCGAAGATAAATTCCGAAGCTGCTTCAAATCATATTTGTCCTTGGTAGGAAAAAAGCTGTCGATCAGGGCGGAGAGAAATCCCTGCTTTTCTTCAAAGCGGGAAAGAAAATCATTCACGAATTTCATCTCCGCAAGCTTTAGCTCGACACTGCTTTTATTTTTTAAATCTCCATCCGTAAATTCTCCTTCATCAAGTGAGATTATCTCTGCAACTCCACTCAGTTGCATCTCTTCTATAATTTCTTGAGACTTATCCTTCAAACCTATAATCTCATATTTTTTGGCGGAAAGATTCATGACAGATTGTCCACTAATTTCTTACGGAAAGAGCTCAAATTATTTTCGTAGCTCTTCTTAATATTTTTAATTTTTTCCCGGTGTTTTTTTAAAAGCTCTTTTTTTCTTTCTTCGTAATCTTTTTCGATCTCCTTTTCCAAATTGCCCATCCTTTTCGTATGTTCGGTCTTCAAATCATCAATCTTTTGATTCCACTCCTCCTTTTTCTCGCTTCTTTCTTTTTTAAGCTTTTTTTTAAGCTCATCCACCTCTTTACGAGCTTTCTCTTCTTCTTTTTTTATTTGTTTCAACGAGTCCCGCATAGCTTTAAATTTCTTTCATTTAAATTGAAGCGCCTTAATCATAACACCCGAAACGTAAAAAATCAAGCCCATTTTAAAGCTCTTCATAAAGGGAGAAAATCTATCAGGCCGGCTTCCGAGTCAACCCTTTCAACTCGTGCCCTCATCTTTTTTCCCAGAGAGAATTCCTTCTTTGTGTGCCTTCCTATAAGTCGGTAATTTTCCTTGTCCAAAACATAATAATCATCTTCCAGATTGCGTAG
This sequence comes from Candidatus Nealsoniibacteriota bacterium, assembly GCA_003551845.1. Classification (GTDB taxonomy): domain Bacteria; phylum Patescibacteriota; class Minisyncoccia; order Minisyncoccales; family PWPS01; genus PWPS01. The sequence goes on along the minus strand of PUNQ01000042.1, from coordinate 1,531 downwards.
AGAAATCATTCCTTCGGCATAAGAATCGAGATCCCGAACATATATACCCCATTCGGTTATTCCGGAAATCACCACATCCCTGGTTTCTCCTTCTTTTTTGAGCATGTATTCACATTTTTTATAGTTCACGGATTTTCTTTCCGCTTCGAGAGCCCGAAGCTCACTTTCCGAAACCGATCTACAAATTTTCTCATAATAATCGGTGGATTTCAGTCCTTCCCCTTTTAGCTTCTTTTTTATCATTCTATGGACTGTCAGGTCCGCATATCTTCTTATCGGAGAAGTAAAATGAGTGTATTTATCAAAAGAAAGACCGAAGTGCCTCTTATTTTTCGTGCTGTAGTAAGCCTTGGCCATTGAGCGTAAAATAACATTACCGACCAAAAATTCTACCGGCTTTCCTTCCACTTTTTCTATTATTTCATTCAATTTTTTCGAGGTTACTTTTCCCCCCAATTTCACATCATATCCGATCCCGGAAAGATACCCTTTAAGCTCTCCTATGGTTTCTTGATCCGGCTCCTCATGAACCCTGAAGACAAATGGACTCTTTCCGAATCGGTCAGCTACGTTCTTGTTAGCCAAGAGCATAAACTCTTCAATCAAATTGTGAGTATCCAAAATCTCTTTCATATTTATTTCCACGGGCCTTCCGTCTTCATCCAATTCGAATTCAACTTCTTCCGTTTTAAATTTCAGCGATCCTTTTTTAATTCTTTCCTTTTTCAACTTTTTAGCTATCTCATTCAATAATTTCAAGTCCGAATCTCCTTGTTCAATCCGATTCATCGCCTCTTTGTAAGAGTATCTCTCGTCCGACTTTATTATCGTCTCTCCGAACCAACGCTCTTTAACTTCTCCGTCCTTATTCATTTTGAAAATAGCTGAAAAAGTAAGCTTTTCTTCACCCGGATTCAAACTACAAAGCTGATTGGAAAGAATTTCCGGAAGCATCGGTATGGTTTGCCCTACCATATAAATTGAAGAACCTCTTTTTCTTGCTTCCTTGTCAATTGCGGTTCCTTTCTTGACGTAAAAGCTGACATCGGCTATATGGATTCCGACTTCGATCAAGTCGTCGGACAGTCTTTTTATTGAAAGCGCGTCATCAAAGTCTTCCGCTGTTTCCGGGTCTATGGTGAAAGTTTTTTCTCTTCTCATATCTCTCCTTTTTCCCTTGGCCCTCCTACTCATTTCTTCCGCTTTTTTATTTATTTTTTTTGCTTCCTTTTTTACCTCTTTTTCGAATTCGATATCCATTCCGCTTTCCAAAACGATAGCTTCTCTTTCCACTTTTTCGTTTCCTTTTTTACCCAAAACCCTGACCACTTTTCCTTCCGGACTTTTTTTGGGATTTTCCCAAGAAACGATCTCCACAAGTGCCTTATGGTTATTTTTCAAATCCTTTTCGGCATGAGGAATAAAAATATCGGTATACATTTTTTGATCGTCGGGCAAAAGAAATGAATAATTTTTTCCTTTTTTGTCTATCGTCCCGACAAATCTCATTTTGGCCCGCTTTAAAATTTTG
>PUNQ01000002.1 GCA_003551845.1 Candidatus Nealsoniibacteriota bacterium | reverse complement strand
GTGAGATAGTGGATGATTTCAGAATAATGGAATCACTTCCGACAATAAAGTATTTGAAAAATTCCGGTGCCAAGGTGGTTTTAATCAGTCATATGGGAAGACCGAAAAATAAAATTTCTTTCAAGGAAAAAGGTGACTATTCCGAGGATGAAGAAATTCCGACGGACAAAAATTCTTTGAGGTCGGTTCATCGAATTCTTGTCGATAAATTGGGAAAGGTTGACTTTGTTTCCGATTGTGTAGGTGAAAAAGTTCAAAAAAAGATATCCGACCTGACGGAGGGAGATGTGTTATTTCTTGAAAATTTAAGGTACTATAAGGAGGAAGAAAGTTGTGATCCCGAATTTTCAAAAGCACTATCTCTTTCCGCCGATATATATATAAATGAGGCCTTTTCGGTTTCTCATAGAAGGCATGCATCGATCGTCGGAATAGCCGATCATCTCCCTTCTTATGCCGGACTCCGCTTTATGCGCGAAATAGAGGTTTTATCCCGAGTCAAAGAAAGACCGGAAAGACCCTTCGTCGGCTTGGTGGGTGGCGCCAAAATCTCTTCCAAAATAAAAACGATTGACTATTTCATGCGCCATGCGGACCATCTTCTTTTGGGAGGAAAGGTGGCTAATGTTATCTTAGCTATGAAAAATCTGACTGCTCACAGAGAACCGGTGGATCAAGAAGTCAAAAAAAAGATGAATAATTTTGATTTAACATCTACGAAATTACATTTACCCGTTGATGTAATCGCTTCTTTCGATCCGGATTCTCCGGATTCCAGAGAGGCCGGTGTCGGTGATGTTGAAAAAGGGGAGGGGCTATATGATATCGGACCGGAGACGATTGAGATTTTTAAAAATATAATCGGAGAAGCAAAAACGATAATCTGGGCGGGACCGCTCGGATTTTTCGAACATGAAAACTTTGAAAAAGGGACTCGGGAAATCGGAAAGATAATCGGCCGAACCGATGCTTTGAAGATAATCGGAGGAGGGGATACCGGTTATGCTTTGAGAAAGTTCGGATTAGAAGAGGAGATGGGCCACTTGTCCGTCGGAGGAGGAGCGATGCTGGCTTTTATTTCCGATGAATCGATGCCCGGCCTGGAAGCACTTCGGTGTGAATGATCCATTTTCCAAAACTGTTAAAAAATTATGAGAAACTTATCTCAAGTGGCGAAGAAGATAAAAAGGGCGAAGAAAATCGTTCTTTATACCGATTCCGACTTGGACGGCGTCGCCTCCGGATTAATAGCCAAGAAAACTCTGGAAGAATTGGGAAAAGATTACTCTCTATTTTTCACCGACAGAGAAAAAAGAGGGTACGGACTGAGTAAAAAGTCGGTGGAAATGATTTCCGGAAAAGCTCCCGCCTTACTGATTACCATGGATTGTGGAATAAGCGATTTTGAAGGAGTTAAAAAGGCGAAAAAAAACGGTTTTGAGGTGATAATTTTGGATCATCACGAACCGCATGAAAAACTACCGGATGCGAGCTTGATAGTTTGTCCTAAATTATATGATGACAGTTTTAAAGAAAGACCCAATGCGGGTATTGTTTTTGAACTTTCAGAGCTTCTCTTGGGGCGTAGGGACAAGAATTTTATAGAATATACGGCTCTGGCCATCTTCGGTGATATGATGCCTCATCGAGGGCCGAACGAGAAAATATTAAAAGCGGCAATAGAAGAGTTTCCCAAAACTTCGGCAATGGCGATTTTTAAAAAAGTTTTGAAAAAAGATAAACCGATGCAAATTTTTCAAGAAGCCGCTCCGATTTTAAATGTAACGGAGATGCATTCCGGAGTTCCACAAACTTTTTCTTTCTTCCTGGAAACGGGTAAAAGAAAGCAATTGGCTATGGCTCGAAAAATGATAAAGAGCTACAAAAGAAAAAAAGCGAAAGTTGAAAAGATAAAGAATTCGATTCTAAAAAATTCGGGAGAAGAAGGGATAGTTTTTACGGGAAGTAAAAATTGGGAATCTTTTTTACTGGGCAAAATTGCTTCCGGGATAGTTGAAGAGACGGGAAAGCCGGCTTTCATATATAAAATCGAAGATGATATTGCTCAAGGATCGGTTCGTGTACCCAAGCATTTTGATGCGGTAGAGGCGATGAAGAGATCAAAATCAATTTTGGAAAATTATGGCGGACATCCGCCGGCGGCCGGTTTCACCGTTAAAATCGAGAACTTGGATGAATTCAAAGATAATCTGATAAATTATTTTAAATCCAACTAATTAACAATCATAATTCATGAGAAAAATAATAGCCTATACCGACGGTGGAGCGAGAGGCAATCCGGGGCCCGCGGCGGTCGGGGTGGTTTTCTGTAACGGAAAAAAGAAGGTGATTGAAAAGCATTCCAAGTATTTGGGAGACAACCTAACCAACAACGAAGCTGAATATCAGGCAATAATTTTCGCCTTGGAAAAATTCAAGTCTCGGTTCGGAAAAAGATTGGCAAAAGAAACCGAAGTGGAGATAAGAACGGATTCGGAGCTGGTTTATAAACAATTCAAAGGGGATTATAAAATCAAGAACAAAAAATTACAAGAATTGTTCATGATTTTAAGGAATTTAACCACCGATTTTTTGAAAGTTAAAATGAAGCGAATATCTCGAAAAAATAACAGTGAGGCCGATGAATTGGTTAATCGGGAGCTGGATAAGAAGAGCGGAGAAAATAAGATGAATTTTAGTTGACATATCTTATTTTTAGTTTATAATTAAAAACTCTTGATCTTTTAAAAATCAAAAGGAGGCAAAGAGATGAAAAATAAAGAAAGATGGCGCATTACCGAGAGAGAAGTCCGGAAATACAAAGAGAAGAGAAAAAAATTGGTTCGAAAAATTCCGGGAGCCAAGAAGACGATTTCACAAAACAAGATAAAGAATGACAGCTGCAACAGTGAGCATTCCTTGGGAGCCCAATCTTTAAGCAGGATAAAGAGAAGAATTAATGAAATTGACGACATACTTAATCAGTCTCCTGTTATAGAGCCGGAAGAAATTCCCACTGACAGGGTTGGATACGGAACAAAGGTGACTCTTTATTTTCCGGAGGAAGATAAGGAGGTGACATACAGATTCGGCATCAGGGATCCGGAGCCGACCAATAACGTTATTTCTCCCAACGGCCCCTTGGCG
>PUNQ01000023.1 GCA_003551845.1 Candidatus Nealsoniibacteriota bacterium | reverse complement strand
ATTAATATTTTAAAATCTTACTGAATTACCCGCACATCGGCCTCAATCGCCTCATCGGCCGGTGAAACTATCCTGACCTGATTTTTATCCTCACCGGTAAAGCCGATTATGTAGCCGGTGCAATCTTCAGCCGAAGCCGGTCCCAAATCAGCGACACATTCCACTTCCTGTTCGTTACTGAAAGTGTCCAAAAGAAAATCATCATCACTTACCTCGTAGCTGTAGTCGGTTCCTCCCACCGATGGATCTTCGGGTAAAGAGCTTATAAAATCACTCAAGTCGCCTTCACACTGACGAATATCAACCGGATCGTCTCCCAAACATTCCGGATAAGCTCCCGCCTCGGAAATAACCGAGGAATAGACCGCATTCATTACGGAATTCATGTGCGACCAGCGGGTGGCGTTTCTGCCTTGTTCAAATTGACGACCGGGATTTATGGCCACGATAACGGCAGAGGCCAAAATGGCGATGATACCGATTACGATTAAAAGCTCTATAAGTGTAAATCCTTTTTTATCTTTCATATTTTTGCAGCTTATTCTTTTATAATGATACACAAAATAAGATTGTTATGCAAACTAATCTTCAATTTTTTCTACTGCCTCTTCCGGTAGCCAGCCCTGCTCAACACGATCACCGAAACGACCCCTTATTTTTACCCACCCGTTACTTCTTTCAATCTCTTCATGAAACTCTCCCGTTAAAGCGGTAAAGGACGTATCCGCACCCGCTTCGGGCTCACTGAGCACGGACACTTCTTGCGAGTCGTCATATTCAACTATCACTACATAATCAGCCAGATTTTCTTCCAAAATATTTTCGAGCCGCAGTGTGGTTAAAATTCTCACCCTCAAAGGCTGCATTTCATGAGGAACGGGTAAAAAGGCTATATAATAAACCGTGAATACAAGTAGAGAAACTCCGGAAAGCGCTATAAAGAGAGCGGTAACGTAAAGTGGTAATTTTTCTTTTTTCTTTTTTTTACTTTCCTTGAGTTTTATCTCCATGTGTTTTTTATAAATTATCCGGAATACCTCCTTCAATATTCTCTGCTTTTATCCACCCCAATTGATCACGGGTCTCTATAAGCACCCAATTTCCGGAAGCCTCCAAAACTTGATAATCACTTCCGCTCTCTACATGAAATGCAGTCGGTGAATCGGGATCCGGACTTATCTTTGCTTGCACCGGGTCTTCGGAATCGACAATGGTGATCATTCCCGGATCTCCGGCTACTCCCGTATCCGTAGTAACTTCTTCCGTTCCGGTAATATCTTCAGTAGTTGCCGCTCCCGGAAAGATTCTTTCTCTGAAGGGTTCAACCGACATCCAGGCGGGAGCGAATGCTAAATAATAAGCTATCAACCCGATTAAAATTACTCCCAAAACAAGGGGTAAGGCTAATTTCCAAGATACGGAGGGCAGCTTCTTTTTTTCTCTCTTTTCCGTTTGACTCATAACCTCGTCGGGAAGCAAATTTATTCCCGTTTTTATCGGATTATCAGTCAACGCTCTGAGACCCAGTCCGACAACGTTGGCATAAAGTATAGCCTTTTCGGAATCGATCAAGCCACGGTCATCTATCTTATCCAGCGGCGACCCCAAACGAACGCGTTTTCCGGAAAAGTTTTCCTGAAAAAAGTCCTCGATTCCGGGAAGAAGGGATGTTCCTCCGGCCAATATTATTTCTTCCGTTTTTTCATTGAATTCTTTTTGGTAATACCTTTCGGCCTGATTTATTTCCCTTATTATTTTCTTCCCGTGATCTTCCAAAACGGGAAAAGTTTCCGTCCCTTTCAAAAATCCATTTTTTCTTTTCAGTCTTTCCGCCTCATCGTTTGAAATATCAAAATGGTCAGCTATTTTTTTCGTAAAATAATGACCGGCATAAGGCAGGGAAACGGAAACTGCCAACGATCCGTTCTTATTAAAAACATTCAATACCGATGTTCTGGCTCCCATATCGATTATCATTCTGGGTCTTCCATCTTTCATTTTAACCTCCTTTTCTTTTTCAATCAAATTATCGAGTGGGAGAAGTGCTCTGCCGATTGACGCTCCCTCTATATCGAATGCAACCGGCTCTATGTTGGTTGACTTGAAAAAGTGTATATAAGTATCGGCAATATCCCTCAAAGTAGCCACGAAAAGAACCCTGACCCCGGGCTTATCGGTTCTTATTTCGGAAAAATCCCAATAAAGATCTTCCATTTTAAAGGGTATTGTTTCTTCGGCTCTCTCTTTTATCCGTCTATAGAGATCCTTTCTGGTTTCAAAATCGAATATGTGAATGAAAGTTTTGGAGTCGGGTAGGGTCACTATCGATTTGTAATCCCTTTTTTCAAATATAAAAGATTTCTTTTCTCTGGTGTGTTCCGGAACTTCCAAGGGTCTGGGGCCGGCCTTTTCAAGCGTCTTTTTTAAAGTTTCCGAAAGAATTTTTTGATTGAGTATTTCTCCGTTTTGAACCGCTCCCGCTTTCAAAACACTTCTTCCGTAAGAAGATATTGCACCACTCCGCCCCAAAAGGAGGATCTCTATGGAGTGATCACTTATATCAACTCCCATAAGAAGATAACGGGTTCCCGGCAGTAAATTTCCAACCAACTTTAAATTGGCCAATGCGGAAATCTTTTCTTTCAGCTTTTCCTTTAAGTCGGTGACTTCTTCTTTTCGGGAGGAAGTTGCTTTTTTAGGAGCCGGGGGAATTTCGGGAGTGGTCTTTTCGGGAGCCGGGGGAATTTCTGAGTCGGAAAGCTTGTTTTCTTCAATTATCTTTTCCAAAATCAAAGTCGCATCAGCCCCTCTGCGCCTTGCCTCTGTCAACACTTCCGCTTTTTGGGGATTGGCCCTCAGTATCTCATTAAAGATTCTTTCATCTTCAGCCCCTCTCTTTCTGGCCTCTTTAATTGTTTCGGTAACGTTTCCCATTTAAAAACCGGTCTAAAATTTAAAATCCAAATCGGAAAGATTAACCTCTTGTCCGGTTTCTTTTTCCGATGCTTCCGTAGCCTGCGCACTTTCCTTTTCTTGCAGTCTTTCTTCCAGCTCCCGATTCTTGTTTTTTAATTCTTCAACTTGATTTCTGATCTCTTGGAGTTCTTCATTTTGATCCGGGCTCTTGTCCTTATTGATCTTATCGGCAAGCTCCTCTTTTTGCTTTATTTCTT
>PUNQ01000061.1 GCA_003551845.1 Candidatus Nealsoniibacteriota bacterium | reverse complement strand
GTCCAAGAAACCTGTTTACACTATCGGCAAGCCTTTCCAGAACGGCCAGGTCAAGCTGATCCTCCCTTCCAAAGGAGTAAATGACGTGGGCTTTGGAATACTGTTTTTCAGAATCCCATTCGTTGTGGGCAAGCTGAATGTAAGCAACTTCAGAACCATCTTTATTTTTCCGCTTAACTCGTCGTATATACATACCTATATTCTAGCACAAATATAAGAGGAAGTCAAGGGAAAATACCAAATTCGTGTGCCTATGGGGATTTTCTTTTTTTGAACTTGTCTTCACCATTTTATGCGCTTTTTTAGACTTTGATCAGGCTTTTTTACCTATGAACTGTCAAACTCGGGTTATCAGAAGCGAAGGTTATAAAGAAAGAGGCCGAAACGGCAATCCCACAGCTTGAATCTTACACAAAAGAAACCATAGAAAGCGGCCAGGCCAATGAGGAAATGGGAAAAGCACTGCTAACCGATTTTTTCGACCAGGACAATATAAAAAAGAGGGCCGAAGAAGGAATTATAGACACTTTTTAAGGAGGTGAATTTTATGAACAAAAAAGAACATTCGAGAAAAAACGAGCATGGGAATTGGGTACCTAAAAGCCGGCAGGGAGAAAACAAGTTTGATCCCGAAGAACAGGCAACTAAGAAGCCGGAGGGCTACCAGGGGGAAAACAAATTCGGTAAGGGGCGGAAAGGTAAGGGCCCAGAAGGTTACAAAGGAACTAACTACCACGAGAAGGGCAAATAACCGGTAAAAATAAGCCCCTGGGATACCCTCCCTGCCAGGGGCCACCTTGAAACTGCCGGAGGTGATCCGGAATGCAGCAGAAAAAACTTCTCCCTGCTACCTGCAAAAAATGCGGGGAAATAGACCAGGGCCTGGAACTGCCACTTGAAACAAGATTTTACTGCATGTTTTGCAAAAGGTGGACGGTTAGCCAGGGCTAAAACATGCACAAAACCTATACAATTTATTATAAAAAAAAGACCAGGGAAAGAGTTTGAACCACGGTTAGCTAGCGCTAAAACTAATAAAAATCTAATAAAATTTATGCTAAAAAAGGACCATTGGCCAGGATTAAAAACTTATATAAACCTTACACAATTTATTATAAAAAAGACTATGAAAAAACAGCCGATTTAAGGACCCAGAATTTTAAAAAGGGGTTAGGATATATACGAACAAAAGTTCGCCCTTATTTCGCTTATATGGGCCTGTCAGAGGGGTATTAAACGCCGGGACAGTGAAGAAAAGGCGGAGTTTTCGGACCCCCTAAAAAGGAGGACTGCCTTTGATTAGATTTAAACAGTTAAAGAGGATATGCAGCGAATGCAGGCACGATAACGGGGGCGGGATAGATCAGGAAGAAGTTTTTACTTGTGAGAAGTGCGGAGTTAAGACGCAGGCACGCTGGCCCCCGCTTAAAGTAATTCAGCAACAGTTAAGGCAGGGAAGGGCCTGGGTAGAATAGTTTTTCGGAGTGTTAAAAAAGTTTGCCAGAGCGGGGAAAAACGAAACGCTGCCGTCCCCGTTCTGGTCTTTTTTATTTTCGGAGTTTTTGCAGGCCCTAAAACGGTTTGTAAGATAAAAACCGAACCGAACCGAACCACAAAAAAAATTAAAACGGAACGGGACGGGACGGAACCGAACCACAAAAAAAATTATAGGGATCACCCCCGAAGGTTTTTAACAAGGGGGGGGCAAATATCAAGGAATTTTTATTTTAATAGTCGGACGGGTAGCACCGGACAAACAATGTCAAAATTGGCCTGCCCTTTTAACCAGAAAAAACTATCTCTTTTTTTGTTATTTAGTTTGTTATTTAGTTTGTTTTTTCCTTGACTTTTATTAAATTGCAGTTTATACTGTTATAAAGAGTGTATTTTATAGATTATACAAACTTAAAGGAAAAGGGAGGCCATAACATGAAAAGGGGAAGGAAGCTGCCGATTGTTTTAAATGAGGTGGAAAGGGAAAGGTTATTAAAGCAGGCGAACCCCCGCTATATAACAGGCCATAGAAACAGAGTAATAATGAGGACCATGTTTAACCTGGGCCTTCGCCTTTCGGAAGTGGTTAAATTGAGGTGGAAGGATATCGAATTTGAGTTTGGAGTTTTAATGATCCGGGATGGTAAGGGCGGGAAAGATAGAGTTTTATTTATCAATGACAATGATTGGCGGGGGGAGGACCTGAAAAAAGCCCTCCTGGAATGGAAAGAAAGACAAGCAGAAGCCCTGGGCGGAACCCCGGAGTTTGTTTTTACTTCAATGACCAGGGGAGCAGAAGGGAAGCAACTTTCTGACCGGTATATTCAAAATATGATCGGCCGCTATTCACGAAGGGCGGAATTGGAAAAGAAAATTAGCCCCCACACCTTGCGGCATACTTTTGCAACTGACCTTTACAGAAAAACAAAGGATATTGTAACCGTAAAGAATGCCCTGGGGCATGCCGATCTTTCTTCTACAATGATTTATATAACTTTAAGCGGGGATGATTTAAGGGAAGCCCTTTCCGGGAAAAAGCAGGATTGACTAAAATTAGTCTTGACTTAAAGACAAAAAGAAAGTAAAATAAAACTAATAAAAACTTTCAAGGAGGGCTGTAAAGTGGATCACAAGGTTTTAACCTGCCGGATCAGCAAGGGAATGCATAAACAGTTAAGAATTAGACTGGCCCAGGAAGAAACTTCCTTTCAAGACTTAATGACTAATCTTTTAGAAAGCTATCTTGAAGGAAAGACTGGGACCAGCCAATCAGTAAAGAAGAAAAAGCCGGAGCAAAAAGAACCCGAAAAAAAAGAAATTCCCCAGCCGGAAGGGGATTATTTAAAGACACCAGAGGCAGCAGCCATTTTGGGAGTTTCAGAGCGGACCCTTCAAAGGTGGATCAAGGCGGGGAAATTGAAGGCCAGTAAACCGGCGAAAGATTATATTGTCCCGATTGAGGAAGTGGAAAGATTAAAAAAAGAAAATAAATAAAAAAACTTTTTAAAACTTGCCTGAACCAGATTAAATTCTATTTAACTTTTTCCTTTACTCAATCAAAGTATTTACTAAAGATTAAAACAGAATAATAAATTATAAGAAATTATAAAAGAAATTATAAGAAATTAACAGAAAAACAGAGTATTGACAAGGGTTTTCGGCTATGGTATAATGAAAAAAGAGGTAAAAAAAACCCGAACAATACCCCTCGATTTTGCCAAGATTATTCGCTGT
>PUNQ01000013.1 GCA_003551845.1 Candidatus Nealsoniibacteriota bacterium | reverse complement strand
GTAGCGACCACGTCTCAGCGACAGCCTGCAGTAAAGCTCTATAGGGTCTTCGCTTCCCCTTGGGGGTCTCCAGACTCCGCACTGGAACGTACAGTTCACCGGGCCCAACGTTGGGACAGTGACGCTCTCATTCATCCATTCATGCAAGCCGCTACTGAAGCGGCAAGGTACTACGCTACCTTAAGAGGGTCATAGTTACCCCCGCCGTTAACGGGTCCTTCGTCCCATTGTACTGGGTGTTCAGATACCCGCACTGGGCAGGATTCAGTGACCGTACGAGTCCTTTCGGATTAGCGGTCACCTATGTTGTTATTAGACAGTCGGAGCGTCCGGGTCACTGCGACCTGCTCGTTTCCCGAGCAGGCATCCCTTATCGCGAACTTACGGGACTAACTTGCCGAATTCCCTAACGTCGGTTGTTCCCGACAGGCCTAGGCTTTCGCCGCCATGGGCACCTGTGTCGGATCTGGGTACGGACACCGTGCTCGCCTTTTCACGGGCCCCGGGTTGAACCAACTTTCGCTATCCTGCCGTTCGTTCGCTTCGTGCCATTACGGCTTCCACGAACTTGGACAGTTCGACCGGGCGAAGGCCCGGCTTGGTCGACCCCAGGGCGTCAGCTTTCACTGCACGGTGGCACTGGAATATTAACCAGTTTCCCTTTCGAGACATTCGAATTACGGTGTCTCTTAGGATCGGCTAACCCTCGGCTGATGAACATTGCCGAGGAACCCTTGCCCTTTCGGCCGTCAGGATTTTCACCCGACTTTCGCTGCTACTACGACCAGGATTTTCGTCACCACGCGGTCCACACGAGTTCTCACCCGTGCTTCCACCCGCGCGGAGCGCCGACCTACGCAATCACCCTGTAACGGGTGTGGCCGGGTATCGGTGGTGGATTTGAGCCCCGATCATTTTGGGCGCCCCGAACCTCGGCCGGTAAGCTATTACGCTTTTCTTAGAGGGTAGCTGCTTCTAAGCTCACCTCCCGGCTGTCTGGGGCTCGGGACCACCTTCAATCGCACTTAATCCACACTTTGGGACCTTAACCCGGCGCTGGGTTGTCTCCCTTATGGTACACAGGCTTACCCCGCGCACCGGACTCCCCGCGTCAAAAGCGTCCGTGAGTTCGGAGTTTGACAACCATGTCGACTCCTCTCGGAGGCGAGCACAGTAATCAGTCACTCTACCTCACGGACTACCTCGGCGGAGGTCATGCTTCGACATGTTTCGGTCGGAACCAGCTGTTGCCGGACTCGATGGGCCTTTCACCCCTACGCGCAGGTCACGGGAGGGTATTGTAAGACACCAACCCTAACAGGCTTCCACATGATTTTCATCATGCTTCACCTTGCCCACGCGTAGATCGTCCGGATTCGGGTCGTGCTCGCTTGACTCCCCGCGCTTGAACACGGCGGCCCTGATAACGTGGATAAATCCACGCTACTGCGGCCATGTTGGTTTCCCTGTGCCTTCCCCGGTAGACGGGTTAGGCTCGCCAGACAAGCACACTCCCTGGTCCGTTTTTCAAAACGTACGACAGAACACCGGCTTCCTGTAATTCCTACTGCGGCTTCGCAGCCGCCTCGTTTCTTACAGGACCTTCTATGCTCCGTCGCTCCATCACCACCTGATTTCAGGCTCTGTTTCACCTCCCTTCTGAGGATACTTTTCAGCGTTCGCTCACGCTACTTGTTCACTATCGGTCTCGGAGAGTGTTTAGCTTTAGCAGTAGATGCCTGCCATATTCACGAAGGATTTCCAACCCCCGCTACTCCGGTACTGACTCACATCGTACTTGACGTCGATACGGGGCTTTCACCCTGTTTCGCGCTCCGTTCCAGAAGACTTCTCGACGACGTTCAGATGCTGATCGTCAGCCCATACACCACATCGGTCGTAAGACCTTCAGTTTGAGCTGTATCGGTTTCACCCGCAGTTACTAACGACATCGCATTTCGCTTTCTTTTCCTGCCCCTACTAAGATGTTTCAGTTCGGGGCGTTCCCCATTGCGCGAAGCAATTGCGGTGGGGATTCCCATTAGGAAATCTCTGGTTCTTCGCCTCCGTGCGGCTCCCCAGAGCTTATCGCAGCTTGGCACGTCCTTCATCGGCTTCCGAGCCGAGCCATTCACCAGGTGGCATAGTAGCCACGTTGTGGTCGTGAGTCCCGGTGGGGACTCACTAATGTGTGAGTTCGTAGAACGAACTCACTGCGTCAATTGAACTCGGTGAAACGAGTCCAGTGGACGCCTGGATCACACGTACACACAGTCTCATTTGCACGCCCGGTGGTCGAGGTGCGTGCATCAACCCTTCCCATCCGCGTTTGCACGGGATGGTGCATCGGTCATCCGTACCCGGTTCGAAGCCCCTGTCCCACTTAAGGGACTCGGATTCGAACGGGACGGGGTATGGACCCACTGGGATTTGAACCCAGGGCCTCCGCCTTGCAAAGGCGGCGCTCTGCCGCTGAGCTATGGGCCCGTCCGCCGTACAGTGTTAGCCCTGGTAGTTCATAGGTGCTCGGTCGGCTATGGGTGTCCGAGTCGCTTCCTAAAGTGGGCCTGCCCGAAGGCAGGTCCCGGTCAGTAGGAGGTGATCCAGCCGCAGATTCCCCTACGGCTACCTTGTTACGACTTAATCCCCCTTGCGAAGCCCAGATTCGACCACCGTATGGTGGCCTCATCCGGACCTCACTCGGGTGATTTGACGGGCGGTGTGTGCAAGGAGCAGGGACGTATTCGCCGCGCGCTTCTGACACGCGACTACTACCGAATCCAGCTTCATGAGGGCGAGTTCCAGCCCTCAATCCGAACTACGACCGGGTTTAGGGGATTAGTTCCCCCTCTCGGGGTCACATCCCATTGTCCCGGCCATTGTAGCCCGCGTGTTGCCCGGCACATTCGGGGCATACTGACCTACCGTTGCCCGTTCCTTCCTCCGCTTTAGCAGCGGCAGTCTCTCTAGTGTACCCAACCACCAATGGTGTTGCTGGCAACTAGAGATGCGGGTCTCGCTCGTTGCCTGACTTAACAGGACGCCTCACGGTACGAGCTGACGGCGGCCATGCACCTCCTCTCAGTAGCTCCAGTAAGCTCATCAAACTGACTTTCACAGCTACTGTCGGTGCCGGTGAGATGTCCGGCGTTGAGTCCAATTAAACCGCAGGCTCCTCCGGTTGTAGTGCTCCCCCGCCAATTCCTTTAAGTTTCATCCTTGCGGACGTACTTCCCAGGCGGTCTGCTTCACGGC
>PUNQ01000062.1 GCA_003551845.1 Candidatus Nealsoniibacteriota bacterium | reverse complement strand
TGGCGCGGACGTCTTTGTCTCCGGTCATCTTTATTGTTATCGGGCTAACGGAGCCTTGTCCGTCTCTCGACCAGTTGTCGAAGCTCCATCCGCTGGCCGGTTCGGCGTGTAAGGTGACGTAGGTTCCTTCTTTATATGTGCCTTGTGGATTGCCTCCGTCAGAATCTCTCACTTCTCCTTCTCCGGAGGTTGATACGGTAAGCTCATAGCTCGAAGATGCGTAAACCCGATCACTACCGATCACACCCGAAGCAAAAACAAAAACAACCAAAAAGAAGATGGTTGTCATCATCACTAATCTATTGCGTGTAGCGGTCTCTTTTTTTATCTTATTCATTTTCATAACTTCATGCGGAACATACTATTATTTCCCGTCCACTATTTTTCTTCGTAGGAACTTAACTATATGTTATTTATTAAAATTTGTCAAATATCTCGCTAACACTATAAATTAATTTAAAAAATTTGTCAAGTATTAATATAAAAATGGTTAAAAAACATTTTTATTGCCTTTTTATTAAGGCTTTTTTAGCAATTTTTATTGGGACATTATTAATTGTCCTAACAATGTCCTAATAAATTGACAGGTAAAAGGGCCGCTACTAACGGCCCGAACTTAATCCAAGAGGGATTCAACTATTGAGTTTATCCGCTGTAGATCATCCTTAATTCTCTTTTTTTCTCGTGAAGTGATTTTCTGCCTGATTGCAAAAATTATCGCCTCTTCATCAAATTTGGTCGAACCTATCTCTATCTCTAAAATATTGCTGGCATAAGTTAATGATGAAGAGATTCTACTGATCTTAGTAATAATATCTTCCCTGAAATCGTTTCCACCCTCTTGAATAAAATAAAGATCTCCCATCTTAATCACCTCCTGGCGGATTATACAATAAACAACTTTTATTGACAAATAATTAATTTATTCTATAGTCAAAGAAGGTGCAAAACAATCTTTTTTGTACATTAAAAAGTGAGGTGATTATAGTGCGAAAAAATCTTTTTCTCCTATTATTCAGCTTTGTAATGATCATAATTATTACGTCCGTTGCCGTCGTAAACGCGGTTTCCTATGAAGAGGCTCGATCCGGGTGCATATCGATGCGCACAGCTTATTTGAGTCGAATAATAAAAAGTTTTCCGCCTCCCGCTGATGTTGAAATTCTTTACCTGCACGAACGACACGAAAAGGCATTGATGACTGTCAACTATTATCCACAAGAACCGGAACGCAAGAGAAATGGAAAAAATATAAATGGGATTAGGATCTACAAACAAGCCTTTGAAGAGATTGAATACGAAGACAACTTTTTATCCGCTTTATTCCATGAATTCAATCACTTGAGAGCCTTTTCCAGGACTTATATACTGGAAGATGGAGCCGCTTATTTTAAGTCATCTTCCGACTTGAAATGGAAAACTCTTTACCGGCGTGAGCTTTACGATAATGAACTTTTTACGGGAGAACATGTTTGCGATGTCGTTTTTCAGCAAACAATCCGCACTTTTTTAAAATATCACATAACGGAGATGTTGGCGGTTGCGGAAGAAATACATCTTCACGAAAATGATTATTTGAATACTTGCGAAAGTTGGAGGGAGTCGAGATATCAACTTTATAATTATCATTTTCTTAAGATGGTTTCCGCCCTGAATACCTTAGAAGCAAAGGAAGATCTCTTTTATGAATTGGTCGAATTGTTTAAAAAGGATTGGTTTCAACAAAAAATGAATAATTATCGAATGGTTGAACTGATATATGGGTTTTAGCCAAAAATAACCGGGCAATACTTAAATAAATTGCCCGGTTTTTATAATTTAAACCTGTTAAGCCTCCCGTATGAATCCCAGTACTTCATTTCTGGGAATGACGAGGTCCAAAATACTGACCTGTTGCTCTTTGTATTTGATGCTGAAATATATACCACCTTTTTCTTTTCCGATTTCCAAATTGAAACTGCTTCTTATCTCTCCCGAAACGAGTTCCGGGAATTCTTCTATTATCCAGCCTCTGTCCAATCGGTCGATATTCAACCCTCCTACCGAAGACAGCTTTTCTTTAGCCTCTTCCAGAACATCGTCCGGAAGAACTCTGAGATATTCTCTCCTTAATTCCAGCCCATCTTTTCTGCGGATAACCAATTCGATTGTCGCTCTGTCAACATCTTCCAAGCAATTCAAGCAAAACCCGAATTCTTCAACATCATCTCTCATCTTCAAGTCATCATAAAAAAATATGTTTTCAAAAGCGCCTTTACACATCTTTTTCACCTCCTTTCCTTTAATTTTTCAGGTTCAAAAAATTTATTATATTATTGTATTTATTAAAATGATTTTTGTCAACAGTCCGACAATAAATGTCTTCTGCGCTTCTCAAAAGCAACTCTAATAAAATAATCGGCCTCAGCGACCAATTACTCGTTTTTGTATTAAAGTCTCCGCAATAAGCCTCTGAGGGGGTCAAAAAGCGATATTACCAAGTGATTCGAGCATGAAAAAACCCCTTCGCATTACGAAGGGGCTTGGCTGGAGGGTTATATGTAGCACTAACTGCTACATTTGCAATATCCTCCTATTCTTATGACCATTTCACAGCTTGGACAGTTTTCTCCCGATCTTACACCTTCTTGATTATCTTTACGGCTATTCGAACTACTCATCTTTTTCACCTCCTTTCCTTATTACTTATATTATAAAATAATTATATTTTTTTGTCAAGGAAAGACGCGCCCCGATGAGAACACCCAACTTTAAACTCAAAAGATATCACTTCTTACTTTTTAAAAGGATATATTTTTCAGGATAGTTAAAACCGCGATCATATCCGTATTGACAATAAAGCTTATTTTAATTATAAGTAGTATCAAAGGAGGTGTTTCATATGGTAAAGGGATCAAGACTCATCTACAAGGTGTCGTTTTCCGAAAATTTTGTCAATTTGTGCAGCGATTGTTATGATAGATACTTTCAGGAAGGTAAATACGGCTATTGTGTTAAAATTCGAGGAGGATCCTGTCGAATATGTGGGTATGAAAAAAAGAAGAGTAAATTAACAAGGAAAAAATCAAAATTCAAAAAACCCACCGTTACGGAATCCGAAATCAAAAGAATGAAAAATCTTATTGAAAGACTGGAAAAAGACGAATACAAAATAGAAATTGAAGAAATTAGAATAAAAAGAAAAAGCGAATCAAGTGAGCAGCACAACCGACCGAAAGATATCAGGATCGTATTCGAATTTCCGATAGAGTTGGATTACAGCTTAATAGTGAAAATCATAAAAGAGAATATTGAAAACATTAAAAAGAAAGGGGGCTTAAAAAAAGAATAAAAACCCGGGTTAATTTAATTCGGGTTTTTTATTTTTTTATAATTAAAAAATTAAAGCAACAGAAAAGCCCCGCCATCACGGGGCTTTGCCGTTTGTTAATTTTCAAAATTCAATTTATTTCGAAACTGACAATATCTCCATGACTCTTTCCGGCTTGATTTTCACCCACTATCCTGTAGTAATAAGTTCCCGATTCCAAATCCCTCAAGACCCTGCTGTGGCTACGCCTTCTGTCAATTTCGGATTCATCGGTCCTATTCCCCAAATCTTCACTCTCTCCCCACTCGAACCAGACACTGACACTTTCTTTACCTCCCAAATTTTCCACTTCACCGGATATTGCCGCACTTGTCGGTCCCGTATGAAGCACATCCCTGGTTCTCAATGCCGGCCTCTCCGAATCAATTTCCACAACTTCTTCTTCAAAGTTGGCATGGATGCTTTTATTTTCCGTCACCGTTAAACTGCAAGATTCATTCGTTCCGGAACAATCTCCATCCCAACCGATGAATCGATATCCATCATCGGCAATAGCAGTAATTACTACCGATTCACCTTCTTCGTAAGTGTGAGCTCCCTCTTCCGGTTCGGTCGATCCACCTTCATCCGAAGTTATTTCAAGAATGTATTCTTGCAACTCTTCCGGATCATCGGGCTCTTCCGGATCATCTTCACTTTCGGTATTGAATACTTTTATAGAGCCCGTAGCGACACCTTTCTCATTTTCAGCTATGGCCCTAACCAGATAAGTCGTACCGGGAGTCAGGCCATCGGTTTCCGCATCGAAATCTCCGGCTGATGTCATAGTTTCAGTCCGGGTATCACCTTTCACAAGATCAAAACCTACCCACTCGAACCGAACATCAACTTCTTCAGCTCCGCCGGTACTTTCCAGCCTTCCGAAAAAATGAGCTCTGTCGATTTCCGTCTCGGCGTCCAGCGTAGCTACTTCCGGTTTTTCAATCTCCGGCTCTTCTTCCGGTACGGTAATTACTTTTATGTCACCGTAAGAAGTTCCCGCCTCGTTTTGGGCTACCGCTCTGAAATAAATATCACTCTTTTCCGTTTGTAGGAGAGGTTCTCTTAAATTATCCGAGATCATTTTCGGATCGGTTTCATTACCCAAATCTTCAGTTGTTCCCCATTCGAACCGGGCTTCATATTCTCCCGAATTCATAATTTCACCATTAAGGATAAAGAGGAAAAAGCGACCCGTGGAATGCTCAATGTCGTAGAATTCACCGGGTAAAGTTTTTACCACCGGTTCTTCCGGATCGGGATCTCCCTCGGTACTAAAGGAAACTATATCTCCATAAGAAGTTCCCGCTTCGTTTTCGGCTACCGCTCTATAATAATAAGTCGTTCCCGGTTCAAGGCTATGGAGAGCTTCGCTGTAACTTCTCGGCTGATCAAAGGTGTTGGCGGAAGTGGTATTACCCAAGTCTTCGGTTTTACCCCATTCGAACCAAGCGTCTGCCTTTTCCGCTCCTCCCAAATCTCTGAGACTGTATCTGATGAAAGCTCTTCTTTCATCGATTTGTAGTGGGTCAAATGTTGTTACGGTCGGTTTTTCAACATCCGGCTCCGGTTCGGGTTCTTCTTCCACAACTTTCCTGTAATAAGCAGTAATTGTTTTTGAATTTCCGGTGGGTATATTGACGACACAATCACGATCACTGACACTGCCACATCCACTCCAGCGGTCGAATTCAGCTCCCTCGTGAGTTTCCGGAGCTCGGAGAGTGTCATCTATCTCTTCGGAACTTTTGTAGGTATAAGGAGTTTCTCCCCTGATATCTCCTCCTCTCAACCTACTTCCGATTGATACTCCCGAAAGTGGAGCTCTGTCCATCCAATCATCGTGGACACGCTCTATTCGACTTCTGACTGTCAGTTCGCTCTCTTCGGGATCAGGTTCGGGCTCATCTTCCGGAGTGGTATAATAAACAGCTATTGTTTGTGTTGACCCTTCCGACACTCTGACCGTACAATCACGATATCTGACGTTATCACATCTGAGCCAACGATCGAATTCGGCCCCCTCGTGAGTTTCCGGAGCTCGTAAAACAGCTTCTATATCCCCTGTACTGCTGTATTCATAATTGGTGACTCCTTCGATTCCTCTGGGTCCCGAAATTCTACTTATCTCTACTCCGGAAACGGTTCTCCCGTCCATACCACTGAAAACACGCACTCTGCTTTCTTCCGGCTCCGGTTCGGGTTCTTCCTCTTCCGGTTTGGTGGTAAAGGATGCCACGCTTCCCGCAGAAAGCGCTGCTTCATTTTCAGCTACGAATCTGTAATAGTAAGTCGTATCGGGCTCAAGGTTGAGCAGATTTCTTTGATGGGTAGTTGAGTCGGTAAAAGTACGGGTTGGAGTCGAGTTGGTGAGTCTTCTGGCGGAGGTTCCCCAATCGAACCAAGTCTCGACTTCATCCGCTCCTCCCAAATCCGTTAATCTTCCTCTCACCGAAGCTTGATCTTCTCTAATGTTTATCGGTTCATCAGTCGATATTCTGGGTGGTGAAATATCCGGATCCGCTCCCTCCTCTTCCGGCTCGGTAGTAAAGGTTCTGGTAACTCCATAAGAGGTTCCCGCGTCGTTTTCTCCAACAAATCTATACTCATAATCAGTGTCCGGTTGAAGACCGGTCAGTCTCCAATTCCAATCATCGGGGCTACTGAAAACGCTACCATGGCTCGATTCATAGCTTCCTCTTCTTCTCCATTCGAAATAAGCAAGCATATTTTCTTCTCCGCCGATATCTACAACACTCCCACTAAGGAGAGCGCTTGTATCTTCAATCTCGGTCACTCTATTCGTTTCTACGGTCGGTTTTTCAATATCCGGCTCCGGCGGGGTCGGTTCATCTTCTTCCGAAATATCTATCACTTTTATATCGCCGTAAGAAGTTCCCGCCTCGTTTTCAGCTACCGCTCTGAAATAAAATGTTGTCCTTGAGCTGATAATACTTCTGCTTGCCGAAAAATTATCTCTCGCTGATTTTTCTTCTCTTGTAGTTGTTCTACTCAGATCGGTTTCCGAACTACTCCATTCGAACCAAACATCCGCCCCATTCGCTTTGCCGGAGTCATCCAATCTCCCGTTAAAATTCAATCTGATTATATTAAAGTTTTGACCGGAGTCTATCTGAAAATCTCCTTCCAGAGTCGTTACCGTCGGCTTTTCAATATCCGGCTCCGGCGGGGTCGGTTCATCTTCTTCTTCAAAATTCGCATGAACTTGTTTATTTTCGGTCATAATCACACTGCAAGTGTTGGTCGTTCCGGTACAATCCCCGGACCAGCCGGTAAATTCATATCCTCTCCGGGCTGAAGCGGTGACAGTTACCGTCTCTCTTTCTTCGTAACTGTAAGTTCCCTCGGAAGGGCTGGTCGAACCGCCGTCGTCGGAAGTTACTTCAAGAGTGTATTCTTCCGGGCTCGGTGGTTCGGGTTCATGCCCGTTATCCAGAAGCAGATCGACTGCTTTCTTCGTATCAATTATACCGTATCCGTACCTGGTATTTTTATTTTCCTCTCCAAGAGTTGTTCCTCCACTTTTATAGTTGGCAGTTTGCTTGAGAGCATTATAGATATCTCTCTCGGTTGCTGAAGAGTCGGCTTCAAGCATAAGTGCAATAGTTCCGGCCACATGTGGAGCAGCCATAGAAGTTCCTTGATAATATTGGTACCGATTACCGGAAACCGAAGACATAACACTTACTCCCGGTGCCGTAAAATCGGGTTTTACATAAGGAGAAGGAGTGTCGGCTCTTTGATCATCTCCCTTCACTCCCCCACTAAAGTTCGCTACTCTCCCTCCGGAGTCTATCGCCCCCACAGCAAACGACTCATAAATTACCCCGGGGCTACTGAATGTTCCATGCCCGTCATTCCCTATTGCCACCACAGGTATGGCTCCCGAACTGATGATATTTTGTATCGGTTCTACGAACTGAGGTGCATATCCACGAAATCCGAATGACATATTTACCACGTCCGCCCCTTCTTCCACTGCCCACTCCATAGCACTAACCACCTGGGCAAAGCTTCCTCCTCCTCCGGGAAGTGCTAATCCGTGCATGAGAGTCGCATCGGGAGCTACTCCTATACCGGTGCCTCCCCGATTCCCTCCGACTACCGTTCCGGAAACATGAGTTCCGTGGGAATCGGAATGAGTTTCATGCGGCTCCGAATTAACACGATTTCCACTTAAATCAAACTCCATCCATCCACCCGGATAAGTTGAGTCTCCCGGATTATCCGTATGCATTCTGCCTTCCAAATCGCGATGACTCATATCAACACCCGAATCGATAACGGCCACTTTTACACCGGAACCGGTGAATCCGTCATTCCAGGTTTCCGGTGCCCTGATTTTACCTATGCCCCAAGTTACTCCGTGACCTTCAACTTCAACCATTTCTTCTTCCCCGCTCACCTCAAAATCATCCAAAATATTGACTTCGAAATTTTGGTGAATAGCTTCTACCCCTTCCCATTGTGCAATTTTTTCCAGATCAGCAACTTTCAGTTCCGCTAAAACGGCATTGCTCACCCAAAAATTATTAACCGTTTCCAACTCTTCTTCAAATCTGCTATTCAATTGTCTTTGCCTATAAGTGGCATTAAGTCTCAAGAGATTGAAAACACCTTCTCTTCCTTGAATATCCTTCATAGCTTGCAGCTGATCCTTGTCCGGATGAGTCAGTCTGATTATGACTTCCACCGTATCATCGTCTTCAAGACCTTCTTGTTCAATAAAATCCTCAATTGAAAAACTTTCTTCATGAATTTCTCCCGTCGCTTCCACTTCTCCAAAAAGACTGAGTCCCAAAAATAAAAAGCCCGTTACAAGGGCCGTAAATAAAATTCTCTTAAAAAATGTGTTCTTCAACATATTATTTAATATTATTTAATTTAATTAATAATAAAACCATATTGAATAATTATAATACGGCCTCAAAAAAAAGTAAATCGATGATTTGCTTTTAAATTCTTAAAAAATATCCTTTACAAAAAAAGTGCCCTTACCGTTTTCAAAATGATAATTAAATCGAGAGTCGGAGAATAATTTTTCAAGTAATAAAAATCATAACTTAATTTCTCATACTCTTCCCCCACTTTATAAGTTCCTCTACAATTTATTTGAGCCCAGCCGGTAATTCCCGGTTTTACCATGTATCTGAGTGAATAGAAAGGTATATTCTCTTCAAATTTTTCCGCCAATCTAATCCATTCCGGCCTGGGGCCTATGAAGCTCAAGTCTCCTTTTAAAACATTCCAGAATTGTGGAAGCTCGTCAATTTTTAACTTTCTTAGCAACCTACCTATCCGGGTCACCTTCTTGTCCTTGTTGCTATCGGTCATCGTTCTGAATTTGTAAAGAACGAACTCTTTTTCTTTGTATCCTCTTCTCACCTGCTTATAAATAACCGGGCCGGGAGAATCGATTTTGATTAACAGAAAAATTAAAGGAGAGATTATCGCTGTCATAATTAAGCCGACAACTGAAACCGGTATCTCCAAAACTCTTTTTGTCTTCATATATCTTCCCCTATCACCATCGGCCAAATTTTTTAAAATCCACAAGTTATCAATGCAAACCAAGGGAATTCTCTCTTCTAAATTCTCATAAAAATCCAGAAAATCAATATAGCTCACATCCATCGGTAATCTTTCCGATAGGCTCTTATCCACCCCTCTTCCGACAACTGCAAAATCAACTTTGTTTAGATCCTTCTTCATTTTTTTATCAAATATATCGCCTTTTTGATCATCAATATCATAAGTAGCAACTAAAAAATATCCTCTTTTTTTCAAATTAATATCGGTAATTTTTTTAATCTCTTCATCTTCTCCTACAATTAAAAATTTTTTCGTAAGTTTTTTTAATTCGAGTGAGTGAGTGAGTAAATATCTCCATATGGTGCTTCCGGTTATGAAAACGACAATCGTCAGTATCAAAATTGTTTTCGGAGTGATCGGCTCCAGCGGATAAAAATAGAAGTAAATCACTCCGGAAACAAATGCCGATAAGAAAAAAATAAATAAATTTCTAAAAAATAAAAGCTTTTTCTCATAGGGAGGTTTTTTATAAAAGTCAAAGATGAATAGAAGTAAAATCCAAAAAATAAAAATAGCTGTAAAAGGAGCGGCCAGTTGTAAAAAATGGTCGGTATCCGGCCTCAGGTTTCTTAAAGAAGCCGCCACATAAAGTGAGACGTAAAATAACAAAAGGTCTCCTAAAAATAATATGAAATTAAATTTCTTATATTTTTTCATTTTCAACTGCCCTTAATAAGTATAAATTTATTGTTGTGGCAAGATCTCGAAAAATGATTTGTAAATATGATTCATTCTCTTTTCGGGATATGTAATAAAATAAATTTCTACAACTTTATCGGGGTTATTTTTTATAGCCCATTCTTTATACTTTTGAACTGATCTCCAATCACCGTTTTCTCTTGCAATCTCAATTCCCAATTTATAACTGTAAATCAGTCCTTCTTCAAGTTTTATGGTTTCGTCGATTAATTTTAATGCCTTTTGATAATCCCCCTTTTCACTTTTTATCCTTGCCAGCTGCCAATACCCTCTTTGGCTCTTGGGAGAAATTTCAATTGCTTTTTTTGCCACCCTTGCCGCTTTTTTCGGCTGCTCATTCATCAGATAATAATGACTTAAAGTGTATTGATTGTTAAAATTAAGAGGCTGTCCGGAATCTTTCTCCATAATTTCAATTATATGCTCTATGACCTCTACGAACCTTTCCTCTTCTTCACTTTTCAATTTTTTTTCCAAAAAATATTTATTATAAGCACCCAAAGAATATTGAACCTCTTCTTTGTTGAACGGACTTGACTCATACGCTTTCTCGGAATATTCAATTATCTTTTCAGGATCGTTCACTGTAATGGCGCCTTGAATATAAAGAGATGTTTTCAACGGTTTATAGCTTAAAAAATAGATGGATAAAATCAAAATCAACAAAAGCGGCATCATTATTAATTTTTTAAGGCTTGTGCACTTTTCCGAATTATTATCCACAAACTTTTCCCTTTCAGAAGCCACAAACCCGAATACGAAAAAGAGCATTATATAGCTGTTAACAGTGTCAAAAACAGTTAAATTTTGCACAAACCATGCAACCAAAAGTGAAGAAAAAATAGCTGACTCATAGAAATCGATTATTTTTTCGTCTTTTTTTCTCCACAAAGAAAAAATTAAAAATAAGATTGTAGTGAAAAATACTAAAAATCCGATAATTCCCTGAGTCGCCAACTTTTCATAAATAATATTATGAGCTCTGTCAGCTTTAATTCCGCCCCGTCTTGAATGAGTAAGTTCCAGAGTCGGATTATAGTGCTTGTAATATACATACTCAAAATTATTCGGACCGTATCCCAAAACGGGTCTCTCCCTGAACCCTCTCATAGCTTGATTCCAAAAAATATGCCGCCTGCCCTCCGTTCTTTCGTTAAAATCTTCTCTTAAAAAAGTTTCAATTTTAAAACCGATTCCGGAATTAAAAACAAGATTATCTTCCGCCGGATGAAAAATTAATACGGCAAGAAAAGTACCTACAAAGATTCCAAGCACGAGAGCTCCTACTCCCAGCTTTTGGATAAATTCTTTTTTCGATTTAAAAATAAGAAACAAAACTCCGAATAGGAGAAGTCCGCCGATTATTGAGCCGAATGCGGCTCTGGAATTAACCAACCAAACCGGAATCGGCAAGAAAAAAACCGCAATAAGAAAAAGATACCTATCCACATCTTTTAATTTGAAAAAAAGATAGAGAGCAAAAAAAGTATTAAAAAGAAGATAGGTGCCCAAAAATGAAGAAAGGCTTATCGTTCCGTAATTTCCGGGAAAAGGAGGGTCAAGCCCCATATTTTCAACAATGCTGATTCCGGCAATAATTACGGAAACCGAAACTGAAAACTGAAAAAAAGAAGGCCAATCATCTTTTTTCAATGTTGAATTGAGCACCAAAAAAAATAAATACAAATGAAAAATAAAAATAAACCCCGTGAATCGTGAATATCCACCGAATAAAGAGTTTAGCGGATCCACTCCCAGAATAGAGGCGAGAAAATAAACGACTATATATAAAGAAAGCAGTCCGGCAATTAAATTGAAATCGGGCTTATATTTTCCTTTTGTTAAAACTGCATATACCCATAAAAAAAACAATAAACCGACAACCGCAAAAAAGAAGGATACTTCCGGAATCGTAAAACCCCTATAAAATCCGGGTAAATAAACAAGCGGTGTCGCCAATGCCGCATAAGTCAGTGCTTTTATTATTTTTTCAACTTTATATTTTTTAAATTTCATACAAGCTTAAATTTTTTTCAACGACCTCCTCCTCATTGAATTCCTTTTTTATCTTTTCTCTTGAAAACTCACCCATCTTTTTTCTTAAATCTTCATCATCGATTAAAAGTAATAATTTTTCCTTTAAGTCGATTGAGTTTTTTTTCTCAACTAAAAATCCATTTTTTTTATCATCAACAACTTCTCTGCACCCGGTATGATCAGTAGTTATAAGGGGTAGCTTCATCGCTCCCGCTTCCAAAAGTGCTTTCGGAACACCTTCTCCGTAATAAGAGGGAAGAACGAATATATCGGATAAGAAAAGTATCTCTTTGATGTCTCGTCTTCGACCCAAATAGCTTACCTTTTTATCCTTGCACCACTTCAACAACTTTTTCTCCGGAATTCCGGACGGATTATGAGTATCAATTGGACCCACTAAAATAAATTTCAAATTTTCCCGCTGATTATTTAAAATTCCTGCCGCTTCTACAAATTCCTCAACCCCTTTTTCATAAAGCATTCGTGCCACCATCGTTATGACAACATAGTCACTACTTAATTGATTTTTAATTATGATATCTTTCAACCCGTTTTTATCGACATTTTTTTTCGAAAATTTATCCAAGTCGACTCCCGAACTCTTTATCAGCTCAGCTTTCTCTTCCGATAAAATTTTTAACTTTAAAAATAATTTTTTATCTTCGGGATTTAAAAAAATTACTTTATCAGCGAAACTGAAGGCCAACTTATAGAGAAGCACAACCGCCTTTCTTATTATGCTTTTAAAAAAACCATTGCCTTGAAAAAGATAGCCCAGGCCCGTTACGGTGCAATATATCTTTTCTGTTCCGGCTGCTTTTTGAGCTATCGTACCGTATATGCACGGTTTCATCGTAAAGTTATGGCAAATATCCGGCTTTTCTTTTCTACAAAAACGAAAAATTCGCCATAGATAAAGAAGATCACCGCCCTTCCAATCAATTGATCTCTTAACCGGAATTTCAATAAACTTAAAGTTCTCCTTCAATCTCTTTTCATATCCATTCTTTCCGGCTCCCGCTACAGCTATAACCTCTTGATTTTTGTCTTTAACCCTCTTCATTAATTTATACCTGAAATTGTAGAGGGAGAAAGCCGTATTTGAAAAATAAACAACCTTTTTCATGAAACAACTTCAACTCTTAAAAAATAATTGTCGTATAACTTATCTTTTTTAATTTTCGGATCCGAGAATTAATTTTTTTTTCTTTATGTAGTATAATGCTTAAGATGAAAATATTAAAGGAAAATCTGGTTAACCTTCTTCGCTGGAGTGAAAAATATACTGAGACGGATATGGTTTATTTGGCGGAGGGAGGTTTTTGGATTAATCTTCAAAAAGGGGCCCGGCTCCTGGTTTCCTTTTTGATAATGTATGCTTTCGGTAATTGGCTCAGCAAGGACTTATTCGGAACTTATGAATACATATTGGCCATAATGGGTGTTTTAACCGTATTCACTTTGCCGGGCATGAATAAGGCCTTAACCGGTGCAATAGCTCAAAATAAAGACGGGACTTTCGGTCATATTTTAAAATTAAAAATAAAGTACTCACTGATAGGCTCGGCAATACTTGCAACTGTAGCTACTTATTATTTTTTTCAAGAAAGCTACGAATTGGTATTCTCTTTCCTGATTGCCGCTTTTTTGTTTCCTTCTTTTAAAATATTTCCCTTTTACTCTGATTTTTGGACGGGACGAAAAAGGTTCGATATCCGGAGTAAATACAGGGTAGCCTCTTCCATTTTGTCAGCTCTGATTATTATTCCGGTTATCTACTACTCGGACAGCTTTCCTCTGATTTTGATTTCCATATTTTTAACCCATTCTATTTTTGATTTTCTATTTTTAAAAAAGAGCCTCTCTCGAACCGAAAACCGCAAAGTGGATCACAAATCCGTTTCATTGGGAAAAACTTTAACTTTTATAGATGCAATAAATCTCTTTACCAAGAATCTCGATAACATAATAATATGGTACTTTTTAGGCGCCGTTCCTGTTGCAATCTATTCTTTCGGCTACAAGCCCGTAAGTAAAGCGGCGGACTTTTTTCCTTTTTCCGATTTGACTTTTCCAAAATTGAGTGAAAAAAATATCAAAAATATAAAAAAGTCTCTCTTGAAAAAGGTTAAAAAATCCTATCTTTTAATGATTCCATCCACTGCCGCCTCAATTATTATCGCCCCTTATTTTTATAGGATAGTTATACCTCAATATGTTGATTCGGTTCCCTATTTCCAAGTACTTGCTCTTCTTTTTCTTTTTATTCCTTTTTCAATTTTTAAAAATTGCTTGATAGTTGAAATGAAAAAAAGAGATCTTTATATTATCAATGTTACTTCTTCCCTTTTGAGGGTGTTCCTATTTTTGGCCCTACTTCCCTTTTTCGGTCTTTGGGGAATAGTTATAAGTCTTATCACATCCAAAGCCACGGAAAGTATTTTAACTTTTCATTATTTTTTAAAAATATAAGTTCAGCAATAAAAAAACGGACCGTTTTAAAAATGGGTCCGTCTTTTTATTCATCTGCTTATTTATAGACTATAAAACCAATCTTTGGTCTTTTTTATACCCTCCTCAAAGCTTACTTTCGGAGACCAGTCCAATAATTTTTCGGCCTTGGTGATGTCGGCGGCCGTATGCTTTACATCACCCTTTCTGGGGGGTAAATATTTTCTGTCTCCACCTATCAGGTCAGCTAAATAATTTATCGAATGCGACTCGTCTCCGCCTATGTTTATTATCTCTCCTCCCTTCAGTTTGTCCGTATTCATCGCTTCAATAG
>PUNQ01000058.1 GCA_003551845.1 Candidatus Nealsoniibacteriota bacterium | reverse complement strand
ACCTTTTAGTTATAAGATAGGGGTGGCTTTTAGCGGCAACTAAGCTTAGTAAAAAAAGTTGAGATTAAAAGTGAAATAAAAAAGGTGCTGAAACTAAGCGAAACCGGGAACTTTACAGCACTGACGCATAAAAATTAGATTGCCTGTATGACAAGTTGGGAAAAATATTTTTAAAAAATTTTTCGCAAAAACGCTGGACAACTCCATTTTACCATGATATGATGTATAATGTAAAAATATAAATAATGGGGTGTTCAGTGCTTATGAATAAAAAATTAAAGGAAATGGAAATATCTGGTCGTGAATTTTCTCTAAAAGAGATTGAAAATGTAATTGAAACAGTAAATATGTTTTCTAATTTAACCCGGACTGAATTATCAAATACAATATGTGTACATTTAGATTGGTTTACTCCATCAGGAAATTACAAAACAAGTTCAGCTCGAAAGTTACTGGAAAAACTGCAGGATAAAGGTTTAGTCGAATTACCAGAACTAATTAATACTAATCCTAATCCAGGATTACCACAAATTGAAATAACTTCCAGAACTGACAGTAAAGAAGTGATTAAAGGAACAGTATCTGATTATAGTCCTGTTTTATTAAAAAAAGTACAGGATAAAAGTTCAAGAGGTCTTTGGAATGAGTATATCGAACGCTATCATGATTTAGGGCACAAAAGGCCTTTTGGAGCTAGACAACGATATTTTATCGTATCCAATAAAGGAGATAAATCACAAAAACTGGGATGTATATTGTTTTCAGCAGCAGCCTGGTCTTTAGAAGAACGTGATACCTGGATTGGTTGGCAAAAAAAACATCGTAGTAAGTATTTAAATGGTGTTGTGAATAATACCAGGTTTTTAATCTTTCCCTGGGTTAAAATTAAAAACCTGGCCAGTAAAGCTCTTTCTCTGGCTGCAAAAAGAATAAGAGCCGACTGGAAAGAAAGATATAATTATAGACCAGTCTTAATAGAAACCTTTGTTGATGAAACAAAATATCAGGGTACATGTTATAAGGCTGCCAACTGGCAGTATTTAGGCAAAACAAAAGGTAGGGGTAGACAGGATCGTAAAAATGAGTATAAAAAAACAGTAAAATTAATCTATGTATATCCCCTGGTTAATAATTTTAGAGACTATCTATTGGGTAAATGTCCTGAATGGGGGTTATGCCAATGATTGCACCTACCATAGCATCTAGATATTGTATAACAAAGTTTGAAAAAACACCTTCTGACATAATAGCTGAAAAACAAAAAGAATTACGAGAAAAAAAGGAAAAAGAAGGCTTAAAACCAAAAAAAAAGACTACCCGATCTAATAGTAAGTGTCAGTATAAAACAGTAGAAGAAGAGCAAGAGGAACGCTATCAAGTCATAGAAGAACATCTTAAGGTTTATCAAAATATATTTCCTCAGTTAATGGAAGATTTTAAAGACATAGATGATCCGAGAGATTCCAAAAAGATTAACCATAAATTAACTTCTGTCCTGGTATATGGTATCTTTTTGTATTTGCTTAAAATACCGTCTCGACGTCAGGCAAATAATGTATTAACAAGGCCGCAATTTAGAGAAAATTTAAAGACAATTTTCCCCGAATTAAAAGAAGAAGACCTGGATGACCTACCACATGGAGATACAGTAAACAGAATCTTATCATTAATTGATGTTGAACAGATCCAGAGTATGAAATTAAAATTAATATTTGATTTAATCCGTAAAAAGAAATTCAAAAGGCATAAGATTACTGGCAGGTATATAATTAATATAGATGGAACTCAAAAATTTAGTAGCGATCATCCCTTTTCACCAGAAGCATTAAAGCGTAATGTAAATGTTAAAGACGGTAAAAAAACACAATATTATGTGTATATCCTGGAAGCAAATATGGTATTTGAAAATGGTTTATCAATTCCTTTGTTAACAGAGTTTTGTGAGTTTAGCAAAGGAGATCTTGATAATGATAAACAGGATTGTGAGTTAAATGCAGTTAAAAGATTAATGAAACGAATTAAAAGATTCTTCCCTCGTTTACCTATAATGCTTAATTTGGATGGTCTCTATCCTAATGGACCGATGATACATCTTTGTCGTGAGTATAACTGGGATTTTATGATGGTTCTAAAAGATGATAAGTTGCCACAGGTTTGGAATGAATATAATGGGTTATGTCAATTTGAGTCAGATAACACATTAGAAAACATCTGGGGTGATAGAAAGCAAAAATTCACCTGGGTAAATGATATAAATTATTATTATGGTAAAAATCAAAAATACACAGAGTTAGTTCATGTAGTGGTATGTGAAGAAACTTGGGAGGATGTAAATCAAGAAGGAGATATAGTTGAACATTCAAAGAAATTTGCCTGGATATCTGCAAGACCATTAAATAAAAATAATGTTGTTGGTAGATGCAACAAAATAGCACGTCATCGTTGGGATATTGAAGAAAATATACTCATAGAAAAACATCATGGGTATCAATCAGAACATGCATTTTCAAAAGACTGGAATTCAATGAAAGGTTTCCATTATTTGATGAGATTGGCTCGATTAATGGATGTATTGTGTCATTATTCTATTAAATTATATGAAAGAATCCAATCATTAGGAGTTAAAGGATTGGTGAATTTTTTTAAAGAAACATTATTAGCAACAGTTTTGGATAGAAGTCGGATAAGTTCTTTTTTGAGAGAAAGACATTATATACAATTTATCTGGTAATAAAATTAAAGATAACATTAATTTTAAAAATTAAAAAAAGAACTAAGAAAAAAGGGTGTAGCCTGCCGAAACGATGTAAATATATGGTATTAAAAACAATATATACCTACAGAATCAAGTGGAGTGTTGTATTAATCAAAATTTATTTATGTTAATTGAACCTTGATGTTATCCAACTTAATTAAATTTTAATTGATGCGTCAGTGCTGAATAATTTGATATCTCATTGATTATTTATTATAATAAACATAAAAGCGGTAAACTTTTTTGGGAGAGGAGGAATAAACAATTTTATTTTCTTTATTTGGTTTATTTGGTTCCAAATATGATGATGGGAAAATAGAAATTACTGCCAGCAATGCTCTGGGAGATCAGATGAGTAATCCAGTAATGGAAAAGGAATTTAAAAAATTGGAATTTAATTGTGAAAAGGGAGTATTAACAATTGAAGGAGAAGTGAAATCAGAAAAAGTAAAAAAGAGAATTTATGAAATGGTTGAAGACAAATTAAAAAAAACCAGACTTGATTTTGAAGAAATTGTGGATGAGATGGAAGTAGAAGAATAGAAAAAAATAATATTGCTTTAAGTGTGGCTTAACCTTTTAGTCCAGTTGCATATTTAGAAGATATAAAAAATAGAATTT
>PUNQ01000016.1 GCA_003551845.1 Candidatus Nealsoniibacteriota bacterium | reverse complement strand
TCCCGATTCTTGTTTTTTAATTCTTCAACTTGATTTCTGATCTCTTGGAGTTCTTCATTTTGATCCGGGCTCTTGTCCTTATTGATCTTATCGGCAAGCTCCTCTTTTTGCTTTATTTCTTCTCTTAGCCTCTCTTCCAGCTTTTGCTTTTCTTCTTTTTGCTTTTCGAGCTCTTGACGGCTTACCATTTCTCCCGACTCCACCGGTTCTTTTTGTTTTTCCTTAAGCTCTTTCTTTTCTTTTTCCAAATCTTCTATCTTTTTTTGTAAGAGAGTCTCTTTTTCTTCGGCTTGCTTTTTAAGCTGATTAAAGCTTTTTTCAAGTTCTTGATATTTGTTAGCAATCTTCTCTTTTTTATCTTTTTCTTCAAGATCTTTTTGAATTTTCTCAATCAATTTTTTAATTTTTTCCCTGTCAGTACTCCTGCTTAAAAGCTTATCCAAAATTGACTCCTTTTGGATGGGAGACTTTTCCAAAGCCTGGCGAGCCTTTTCAAGACCCTCCTTCTTTTCACCTTTATGATAATGATTTTCTGCCTCCCTGAAAAGCTCTCTGTAGTCTTCTTTTTTGGGAGCATCGGGTACTTTGGGAGGTGGTGTGGGAATTTTCGGCTTTTCTTTCTCTTTCTGTTTCTTCTCGAGCTCTTCTTTTTCTTTTTCCAAATCTTCTATCTTTTTTTGTAAGAGATTCTCTTTTTCTTCGGCCTGCTCTTTAAGCTGATTAAGGCTTTTTTCAAGTTTATTTTTCTCCTTTTGTAGGCTCTCTACCTTTTGATTCGCCTTTTCAAGTTCTTTTTTTAGACTTTCTTTCTCCACCCCTTCCTGCTCTTCCGGATGTAAGCTTTTTTTAGTCAGCTTTTTATTTTCCTCTTCTTTTTCAGTTAATTCGCTTTCCAGACGTCTTTTTTCCTCTTCTAACTTTTCATTTTCTTCCTCCAACTTTTCCACTTTCTTTTTTAGTTCTTGTGTCTTCGAAGGCTCCGCTTCCGAAGCCGGAGTTGGAGCCGGAGCCGGAGACGGAACATCTCTTTCAATCTTTTTCTCCTTAACTTTCTTCAGCTCTTTTCTCAGATCCTCTTTTTCAACTTTTTCTTTTTCAAGCTGATCTTCAAGCTTTTCCATCTCTTTTTTCAATCCCTTGATCTCTTTCGCCTTTTCTTCAGCTTTTTTAATTCTTTTTTCAATTCTGTTGAAATCTTCCTCCATCACTCTTCTTTCATCTCTTTCCGTCCGCATCTCTTTTTCCGATTCAGCTTCTTTAGTTTCACCATGGAGTTGAGAGGTTTCATCGCTTACATCTTCAAACCCTTCACCGGCTTCTTTTTGTTTATGCTTTGATAACTCTTCCAATTTTTCGTCGATAAGCGTTACTCTTCTCTCCAACTCATCACTTTTGTCACTTTTTTCCACTTCTTTGACTTTATTTTCAACTTGAAGTAGTTCTTTTTTTATTTTTTGAAGCTGATCTCGAGCCGTTATCAATTCCTTTTCTGTTTCCCTGCGCTCATCTTCAATTTGCCATCTTTTTCTTTCTATCTCTTTCTTTTTTTCCGGATCTTCTTCTTTGGCTTCCATTTTTTCAATTTCTCTCTTCTTTTCTTTTAGCTGTTTTTCCTTTTCTTCTTTATTTTCTATTTCCTTTTCCAAAGCAATTTTATCGGAGTTTAGTCGAGATTCTCTTTCACTCAACCTTCTTACCTTCTGTAAAAAAAGAGTGAGCTCCTCTTCGGCTGCACTCTTTTTATCGATTAGTTCTTTGCGACTGTCACCGCTAAAATTACTATGTCCCTCCCCGACTTCATTTTGTTTTTCTATTTTTTCCATATAAAGCTTTTTAGTTTATCTCAAGCTAACCTCCTTGGAAAAGCTTGTTTTAGAAAAGCTTATTATTTTATTGTATCAATATTAAAATCAGCCTGCAAGTTATCTGCGAACGTTTTCCACCGTCCTGAAGCTTCTTATAAGCTCATATTCTTCTTGTTCTCCCGGGTTATAAAACTCAAAAACGGCTTCTATATCTATTTTTCCATTTTCCTCATTGAATTGAAGATGGGTAACCGTTACTTCCTCGGTGGTTATTTCGCGTAAGTCTTGCTCACCTCTTTTAATTTTTATTATTCCCTCATCCAGACTGATTTCGGTAGGATCATCCTCCGTAACGGGCATTTCCAAAACCAAGCTACCCTCTTCAGCGCTTACAACATCGTTTGCCTCCCTGATGGCCGAAGCTATTCTTTCAAAAGAATAAACCGCATTTTTATTAACTTCCTTCATGGAATTGACCGTCACTCTTCCATATAAAATATTTACCCCCATCATCACCAAAACTCCCATCACGAAAGTCACTATTGTGCCGTAAATTAAAAATTCTATTAATGTAAAACCTTTTTTATTCATAATTTTACCAATTTCCGGCGGTTATCTCCTCTTCCCTTTCCGGATTTTTGGCTCGTATTCCTATATCACCTATTTCATTTAATTTGACTTCATACCCTTCTCCGTTCAAAGGATCCTCCGGAAAAGCTGATAAATAGCCTTCCTCAACCAGCTCTGAGCATTCTGCAACATCTACGGGATCATCTTCTTCCGGATCAAACTCATCAAGGCAGCCGGGAAGGTGGCCCTCCCTGGTTTCATAGCTGACGAAAGCTCCATAAACTGAATTGACGTGAACTTTTCTCTGGTCGTCTCTTGCCTTTTCAAAATGAAATGCGGGATTTATTCTGACCAATACGGCAACCGCCAAAAGGCCCAAAATTCCGAAAACGACCAAAAGCTCCACAAAGGTGAATCCGGATTGAAGTTGGTATCTTTTTTTAAGCATTTTTTCCATATGGGGTTTATTATCTCCAACTTTCTATTTCCAATTGAGGATGATTTTCAACATCCAGCAAAATTTCAGTCCTTTTCACGTGACCCTGTCGATCCGTATTCCCCTTTGTGTATATTATTTTTTGATACTCACCATGACTTTGAATCTCTTTTATTTCGCAAGTCCCGTCCGAAAATTCTTCCGTCTCATCACCCTCATAATCAATGTCCGACTGCAATCTTTTCAGGCTCAATTCAGCACAACTACCGGTCAAGCTAAGAGCTCTTATCCCCTCTTCTTCATTTAAACCTCTTAATATTTGTTCAGTGGAAACAAAAAACATACCCACAAAAATAATAATGAAAACGGCACTCAATATGGTAACCGAGGTAAGGGCTATGAACCCCTTTTTTTGTTTTTCTTTACCTTTTTTCATATCTTTTTTTTGACAATTCATTTCCTAAAAATCCATTGAGGCGCGTTTTCCGGATCCTGATCACAATCGGGACTCAACTGTGCATGATTTTCATTCCCACTCTCATCAAAAGCCACACACCCTTCTCCTTCATTCATCGGCCAATGACCGACAAGGCCGGCGG
>PUNQ01000033.1 GCA_003551845.1 Candidatus Nealsoniibacteriota bacterium | reverse complement strand
GTCCTATACTCGTGTTCCCATTCCACGATGCTAAATAGACCGTGTTATTCCCATCGGTCCAAATATCGCCGGTCTTGTTCCGAGAATGTACTTCAACGCTGTCTATGTAATCCCGAACAGTGGAGCCATCATAGGTTAGAGCTACATGGTGCCATTTGCCGTCATAGAGTGGCGCGGTTATCCACCAACTCTCTGTACCGTTGTCCCAGTCATCGCCGGTTACAAAATACGTCCTAAAAGCCTCAGCCCCAGAAGGAGAGCTTGACGTTAGATACCCGAGAATCCAGCCATAGTTTCCGCCCCCGCCTCCGTATGAGATAACCGCACGCCCTGTTTCCGTGTCTCCTCCGTCACCTTTATACCAAATCGAAATTGTAATCTCGCTTTTGATTTCTGGGAAATCATCGACTTGTACATCGTCGCCGTCATTCACAAACTCCAACGCCCCATACCCCGGCGCGAGCGACTGCTGCGCGAAGCGCCCCGGTGAGTCAAAGACAGCGGTTTGTAACGTCCACGGGTCAGCACCGGAGACAAGCTCTTCACTGTCGCCGCTCATGGGGTATACTTCAGCAAATTCAGGGACCGCTACGCCAAACGTCAGCCCTTCAAGATCAGCGTCTTTCGATACGAGTCCGTTGCCGTAGAACCACGGCAGGACCCGATCAAATACATCAGCCCCGCCTATCTGTTGTATGGTCGCCCACTCATTACCTTCGAGAACCTGAACCTTGAACCGACCATTGGTAATGATGAACCTCCGCGTGCCGCCCTCGCCGATTTCAATGCCGTACTCACCGCCGCCTAACGAGCCGATGCGGCCTACCGTCTGCCCAAGCCCGTCGAACAACAGTATCGCCGCATCTTTCTCAATGCGGAAATCCCCGTCGCGATAATCCATGTCGCCGCTGAAGTCAATCGAGTTGCCCTTGCCGAGTAGGAACCCAAACTTCGTATCGTCAAACGCGCCCTCACCACCAGGGATAGGCAAACCGCCGAGATACCCCATAGCAGTCTTGACGATACCAAACGAATCTCGAACTTCAATGCGCCGCTGTTCAGACCGCAAAAATATCCGCTCGTCACTGTCGCGCATGTCCGGGTCATCAATTATCCAACGGCCTATCTCACCTATGCCTGCCTCAACAACACCGCGAACCGTGACGTCGTTGAACTCCGCGTCACCCTCTACTCGGATCCTCCAGCCGGCCTCGCCCTCGACAAACTCAGTACTTTGCGCCGTACCTTGTATGTTTAGCGAGCTCCCGTCCCACTCCATGTACTGGTTAGCATCGCCGACGAACATCTTGCCGGTGCCCTCGTCGTTTCTTATCACAACAGGGAAGGATTCGGTGCCTGAATCGTAAAACCCAAGGTAACGGGCGTGAAAGTATAGCCCGGTCTCGTTCGGCTGCACAGCGATATACTCTTCAAGCTCATCATCCCATATCTCGATTAGCATATTGTTGCCGGATATCGGCTCCTTGACTGTGCCATCTTCGTTGAGCCCGCTTGTCTTGCTTACCGCGTCGCGCACACCGGCGTCTGATATACCCACGGGCGTAGTCGCATTGATGATAGTGACTAAGTCCTGCACCTCGCCAACGCCTTCAAGCTCGTATTCATACCACACAACCGGGCCATCAATGAGAGTTTTCTTCTCAATTATTCTGGCAGCTGTGCTTACGTTA
This sequence comes from Candidatus Nealsoniibacteriota bacterium, assembly GCA_003551845.1. GTDB lineage: Bacteria > Patescibacteriota > Minisyncoccia > Minisyncoccales > PWPS01 > PWPS01. Next base: position 1,725 of record PUNQ01000033.1, on the reverse strand, counting down.
AGCTGAGTTGAGACAAGGCTAACATAGTCGCCTATGCTGAACTCGTCCTCGCTGGACGCAGTGTATTCGTATATCGCTGTGTTAAGCCTTTCGCGCAAGCCCTCAGCTAATCGCTTGGCCTCTGACTCGTTTAGGTAGGCCACGTCGATTGTTTGCGCCCCGGCGGGCACTTCTACAGACTCCCATCCGGTGCGGAATTCGAAGGTAACATCAGCTAATACAGAAAAGCTCATTAGACGCGTCTGCCAAGCATCCTTAGCCGGCCCTTTATAGTCTGTTAGCTGGAATGTAGTTTCAATATTATCTCTGTTAGATGAGAACTCAAGCCCCGATGGGTGGGCTTCGTTGACGCCGTAGGTTTCTGTAAACGTGACGCGCCTCCAATCAAACAACTCTGCATCGGCTGGGACCTGTGACCAGAAAGTAAATCGAACTTCCTCGTTTTCTACTGATATCAGTCGAGTCATCCCGTCCGGTAGCTCGCCGCTGTACGTTTCCGTTTTACGGCTGTTGCTTGGTGCCCTGAACGGCCCCGATAAAATTTGATGGTACACCCTCTTGGCGTCAAAGGAGCTGTCGCTCGCGTATTCCTCAGATCGCAGAATAAGCCTTTCGGTAGTCTGTTCGGTTATCGCTACGCGTATTTCCTCAGCCGGAGCGTTAGGGTCGAGCGCAAGACCCGACCGTTCGTCATCGCGCTCTACGTTAAGCTCGCCAATCATGTTGTTATCGTTCAGAGCGCCCGTTGTTAACAGCTCATCAACAATCCACTCGTATATAATCAGCCGCCCGGCTGCATCGAAATAGAATGTGTACCCAAACGCATACAGCATCTCAGTAATGATGTCGTAGTACGAATCGCTGCGCTTGTCCCACGATATACCAGGGATAAAGCCTTTTGTCTGCTCAAGTCCAGAGCGTTCTAACTCTGAATAACCGGCGTCAATCATCACCTGATTGACAACCTCATCGGGGCGCTTGTCTGTTAGTTGTTTGTATGCATCCGGCTTGCGCTTGAGCCGCCAGCTATTGTCTAACACCTCCAGCTCAATACGCGCCTCAGGCGTGTTCGTAATGTTCCAAGTTGTGACCGGGCGGAGATACCCGTAGAAGTACGGCTGGAAACTCCCGCCAGGCTCCTGATACTGGACCTCGACTTGTACAATCGTATCCCATGGTAGCGTAAGCAAGTCGTTGGCTAATGACGTCCGCAACAATAAAGACATCTGCATCTTATCAACAACCGGGTCAAGGTTGTTGTGCAGGGTCTCAGTCTTGCTAAACCCGTCGTCAACTATTATGTACTCATCGCTTGCGCCGTATTCGTGCAGCGGTACTTCGACCGAGTCCCACCTTAGCCACGCCCTAAATTGATTCATGCAGCGCCCCTTATCTTGCCGCGCTCGCGGGCACGCCTGATGCCTTCATGCACCCACCGCGCAACCTCTTCTCTGTCGCCCACAACACCGTTGATATGCACGTGGATATCACCACCACCCGACCCTCGAGCATACGGCCCGGACAACGGCTCGACCGTTACCCGCTCCCTCGGTGACTGTCCGTCACCTACTCGTATAAGTTGCTCTCCGTTAGTCGTGAAAGAACCACCGCGCTCAAACGCCGGGGGCTCCTGCGAGCGTATCGTGCCGACTTCAGCCGCCGTCATCGCAGCTATCGTCCCGGCTGCAGCAAGGTTCATCGGGAAGGGTATCGATGCCAACGCAT
>PUNQ01000037.1 GCA_003551845.1 Candidatus Nealsoniibacteriota bacterium | reverse complement strand
CTCGCCCCACGAAATTTGTGGGGCTTTTTTTATTCATACCGTTTTGCTTGAAAAGGGAAGTGGAAAATAATTTTCCGATAAAGGTAAGGTTTTGGACTTATATTTTTGACTATCATTTTTTTTGTGATATAATAGACTAAAGTCGACGGGTGGACATCCTCCTGCATATCAGAAAAATCCGGAATTTTTCACCTGCCATTTGCCGGTTTTAAATCCACCCGTCGCCCAAATTATAAGCGCTCTCACAATTTGAGGGCGTTTTATCTTGACAGCGGTTTGATTTTTTATTATCATGCTTTTCGTGAAAGGAGGTTATCAAGTGAAAAGAAATGCCAAAATTGTCAATTTGCTGGGTCGGGATATAGTCTTCTTTTTAGAAAAGGGATCGGCCCGCTACATGTCTCGTGAGAAATTGGAAGTCAAAGATGTTGAAGAGAGGGAAAGATTGGGCGAGATTAATGACATACCGGTCAACAGAATTCACCTGAAAGAAAAAGCACAATTACCGGAACCGGATGAAGGAACGGTTTATATCGTTCCTCGAAATATCGCTCGCGCATATCCGGAAAGAGATGATTTGTACGTGCCCGGATCGATTATGATGGACAACAAGCATGTTTTGGGATGTAGGGAGCTCATCAAGCTTTAAAAGGCTCAATTACCCCCGTCCGTAGAAGCGGATGGGGGATTTTATTTTTAAAAGCGGGATCGCTTTTTGATTAAATTTTATTTTTATTGTAAAATATATAATAGTGAAGATGCCTCAAGGTATTTTCATTAATTTCTCCTTTCTTCTTCGCTTCACTCCTGTCGTGATGCGAAGAAAACCGACTTACCCCGCCCAAAAAAGAGGCGGGGCTTTTTTTAAAACACATTTTATCAAAAATAAATTATTCGGAGGACAAGATTTAAATTTTGGTTAAGAGCTACATCAACAAGAATAAGAGTTTAAATAAAAAAGAGCTTGGCGAATTCAAAAGAAAATATGCCCAAATCTCAAAATAATTTGGAGGCTTAAAAAAAATATCTGAAAAATTCGGATTAACGATTACGGGATTAAGCCCCGGTGTAACGAATCCGACTCTCGTTCGTTATAAGTAATAGAAGGGGTCATTGATTGATATGATATTCGGGCCTCTTCCAAAAATTTAATCATGAAACCGGAAATAAAAAGACAATTGAATAACCTGAAAGAGATAAAACCCGACCAAAAGTGGGTTCTTGCTGTAAGGAATGACATTTTGGAAGACGAAAAGAGCTTTCTCTTCAATGACTTGGAACCGAAGTTCGCTTTCGGCTCTTTGGCTTTGGTGGGTATGCTTTTAGCGATGATCGTTACCGGTGTTGCCCAAGACTTTCCGGAAGTTGAAATGGTTCAAAACAGGGTCAATCCCCGTATAGCTCATACCGCGATGCGGATGCGGAATATGGATGAAGACGAATCGGATGAAGAAACCATGATAGCTTCTTTGGCGGAAGGGGATGTTTCGGTTGCCGAGATAGATTTTGAAAATCTTTCCGAAGAAGAGATGAGAGAGCTGGCCCTTGAAAGAACGGACGAGCTTTTGGCGGAAATAGACGCTCTGGAAGAAAGAATTTTGAGAGTGATGGCCGCTTCCGACGGCAACTCGGGCAGGTAGTTGCAATGGAGTGAAATATACACTATAATGAAACAATGGAAAAAAGGTGTAGATCTTTGAAAATTAAAGCTGATTGTAAAAAATTGTAAAAATGTAATTAGATCCGATGCACCGCCCGGTTTTTTGTCATTACCGAAGACCGGACGGTGTATCGGATTAGCGAACATAGTTAACATAAAGGTCGAGTCACAAAGTTCAAGGTCGTGTAAAATTCGTAATTTTTTTTACACGACTACAATTAATCGTGTCGTCCCCCTTTTCCCGGTTTGGAAAAGTGAAAATAGGTTTCAGTCGGTCGATTGAAAACCGTTTTCCATCCCAACCAGAGAAAGGAAGGGGAGGTCGACTTGACGACATTTGTTGCAGCTCTTAGGAGCTAAAATTACAAAGTCGTTATTATTAACCGACGTATGTACAATAAAAGTGGATACGTCAAAACGCGAAAATGAGTATTACAAAAAAACTTGTTGTCGCATCTCTCGCCATCGCTATGGCATTCACACTCTCCGCAGGAGTCGCTTTTGCGGAAGATGACTGTGATGAAGTCCTTGACCTCTATTATGAGTACAAGGATGATCTCGGAGAAGATCTCGCCCGAACTATGATTGATATGATAGAACCGGGACTTCTCGCCGAGTGCCTCGATGAAGAAGATGTTGACGACGAAGATGAAGAAGACGATGAAGACGTTCATGTTATTGACAGAATCCCCGCAGGATTCACTTTTGAAGAAAACATGAGACAAGGAGCAAGAGGAGAAGATGTAAGATATCTTCAAATCGCGCTCAACGAACTTGGATTTACCGTTGCTGAAACGGGAGCCGGATCCGTCGGAAATGAAACCGAATATTTCGGACCCGCTACCCACAGCGCTGTTGTAAGATTCCAAGAACACTACGCACAAGAGGTACTTGCTCCTCACGGACTCACGTCCGGAACGGGTAATGTTTACACTACCACCAGAGCTAAGCTCAACGCGCTTATCGCCGGTGAAGACGTAGACGAGCCTGTAGAAAGACCCGACCTTAGTGAAATTCTGGAGCAATTGAACACTCTTTACGCTTTGGTCCAAGAGCTTCAAGCCAGAGTTGACGAACTCGACCCCGGTGTTGACGTAGGGGAAGAAGGAGACCTTTCCGTAACAAGGAGAGGAGACGTCAGAAATGCGGAGCTTAGAGCTAACAGAACGAAAGACGTTGCTCGTTACAGAGTTGAAGCTGATGACTCCGATGTTGTCGTTCAAAGATTTGATGTTTATGTTGATGGCAACATGACCAATTTCAGGAGTGACATCGATTGGATGGCTCTCAAGGTTGGTGGAGAAGTTATTGCAGAAAGTGAAATCAGCAGAGCTACCATTGAAAGAGGTGACGAAAGAGTTCGCTTCAGCGGACTTGACGTAGAGATTGAAGAAGACGGTTACGTAGACTTCACTATCGAGGTTACCGCTGCTGACAGAGATGAATTTAGTGAAAAGGAGTACGACATAGGTCCTACTGCTTCTGAATCCATCAGGGGAGTTGATGCTGCCGGACTTACAGTATTTGCCGGTGGTGCCGACGCAAGAACATTCTTCCTTGAAGATGATGTTTCCGGAGTTTTGGAAGTTGAAGATTATGACTCTCCCGAAGAAGGAGTTGTTGTAATTGACGAAGAAGAAATGACCGAGGTTGACCTGCTTCAATTTGAGTTAACCGCGGAAGATGCGGAAATGGATCTTGAAACTCTCGAAGTTAAACTTGAACTCGATGACTCGGATGGGGAACTTGAAGATTACGTTCAAGACCTGATTCTTTACGACGGAGACAGCGTTGTTGACGCTCAAGCTGTTGTAAACGATAGATCAGACACTTCTTATGACAGTGATGACTATATTGATTTGGTAACCTTTGATGTCGATT
>PUNQ01000066.1 GCA_003551845.1 Candidatus Nealsoniibacteriota bacterium | reverse complement strand
GATGATGAAATTCGTCTGCCTTTCGCGATTAAGCTGGAGAATTTTATTAGGGACACTTTTCCGCCTCGTTTGAGACTGGCCGAGCGAGTTGAAGGATCACAAGACAAGTGGCTTACACAAAGTGGCCAGGAATTTATTGAAAGAGGCGTCCGGGAACGCATCGGCAATTACACTGTGGAAGTACTTGAATATATGCCTAGCGCAGCGATTATGGCCGGACAGCCTCGTGAGTTTTCTCACGCCGGAACAGGCCCTGCCGTAAAAGTTCGAGTATATGACAGCGAAGGGGACTCAATTGATGAAGGTTGGCTTCACAGCGAAGGAAGATTTGGAGAGGAGTTGTTTCTACGATTGTCGGAAGATTATATTCTGACGCTTCAGCCGCCTCAGCCCAAAAAGTATGCTTCGGAAGTTGCATGGATTACCTCTGATTCGACCGAACCTAATCAAGCTTTAATCAGCGTGAATAAGCCGCTGACGATAGGTCCGTGGAAAGTTTATCAGCATAGCTATGACCGGAGTATGGGCAGCGCATCAAGTTACAGTATATTTGAAGTGGTTTATGACCCGATGATGCCGGTTGTTTTCGCGGGAATATATATGTTGATTGCCGGAGTCATAATACATTTCTGGACAGCGGCAAAGAGGTTGGTCGTCGGACCGGGAAATTACAGGAAAGCAGCAAAATGAATGAGTGGGTTTTAGCAGTTTTGATATTGGTTACGGCTTTGTGGGCTGCTTCCGGGCTATGTACGGCAGTGGCTTTGAAAGGCGGCGTATATGCTGCTAAAATTGATACCGCGGCGAGACTGCTTTTGCTGTGGGGAGCCACTGTGCTTGGTGTGCTGCTTGCCGCTCTTTGGTACTCCCTTGGGCGTCCGCCCATGCGAACTTTAGGTGAAACCAGGCTGTGGTATGCCTTTTTGCTGACGATTATAGGGTTGCTGGTTGAATGGCGGCTATCGACACGGGCGCTGCGTATGCCAATGATAGCGTTCGGGATTGTCTTTATTTTGATAAATATCTTTCGGCCTGAAATGCTCGATCGCACGCTGATGCCGGCGCTTCAGAGTCCTTGGTTTGTTCCGCATGTGGTTGTGTATATGGCGGCGTATGCGGCACTTGGTCTCAGCGGTGGACTGGCGGCGTGGGTGCTTCTGAAAAAACGCTTCCAAAAGACAAAACCAACCTCCGCCGATGTCCGCCTGCCGGCATTGCTCGTTAATATGGGACTGCCGTTTTTGACTCTGGGAATGGCTTTCGGAGCGTTGTGGGCAAAAGAGGCCTGGGGACATTACTGGTCATGGGACCCAAAGGAAACATGGGCGTTTGTGTCTTGGGCGGTTTATCTGGGGATCATACACCTGCAAAGAGACCGCGTTTTTACACCGACCCGATGGCTCTGGTTTAACAGTGTAGCGTTTTTGGGAATACTGGCCTGTTGGTTCCTCGTAAATTACTTGCCAGCCGCCGCCGCCAGCATTCATACATACTGACCGCTTTACGGCAACGGAGCCATCGGGTCGGTGTGGATTTGGGCCGTAATGTTTTTCAGGCCGAGGCGTTGGTTTCTATGTTAAATGCCATTGCCGGAGTTGTAAACAAAGGGCTAATCCCGCAGAGGCATTTGACCTTTGCAATACACTGCGAAATGAGTAAAGTGAACATAAATAAAATATGACTTGAAAAGAAAGGATATGACAATGGAACGATTGAATCGGCGTGAAATGTTAGGCCTGTCTGCCGCCGGCGCAGTGGCTGCCTATACGCCCTTTGTTCAGGGTTGCGCCTCCAACAGGAAAGGAAGAAAAATGAGTGATTCGAGACCGGCCTATCAGCGGTATTCAAACAGTGATTTTTATAAACCCGACGGCAGCTTTGATGAGACCAAAGCCCGTCAGGCCTATTATGAGATGATGGAGTATTTTAACTATCCTATCGTAGATCGCCTGAAAAGTGAGGAGTTCTGGGCTATTGACTTTGGACTGGGGCGGTTTTGGGATGTCGGCATGGGTGGTATCTTTTGGGTTAACGATAAGAAGGGCAACTATTTTGGGCATGAAATATTTCTATTGCCAGGGCAGCGGATTCCGGAGCATGCCCATGTCGAAACCGAAGTTGCAGACCCTAAGATGGAAGCGTGGCAACCTCGTAACGGCAAGATTTATGTTTATGGCCAAGGCGAGCCGACGCCTGGGGTCGAGGAGGATATTCCTAAAGAGGACAGACCCTACTGGGTTGCCAAGACCAGAAAGAAACTTCTGCCTGGCGAGGTGGCGACACTGGATGAGGCTGGCTCAAAGCATTGGATGATGGCTGGTAAGAAGGGGGCAATTGTGACCGAATATGCCACCTATCATGATGATGACGGCTTGAGGTTCAGTAATCCGAATGTGGTCTTTTGACGGAAGTGTAAAGGAGGCACACCGTGGATACGAAGAAGCAGGTATTCGGACAAACCCGTGGGGTCGTGATTGGTTTTATTTTGGCACTGGTTTTTGCGGTGGTCGTGATCACAGCGGGATTGAGAAACTCAGGCTTACCGCCTCATCGCGTCTCGGCAGCTTTGAGTGTTGAAGGTCTGCCGCTGGGCGATGATTATCCTTACGGCTCGCCATTGGCGGTGGCGGGTTCGCCTGATGGCAAGGTGGTCTATGTGGCCCAGCACACCGGTCAACGCGTGGACAAAGTAAACCCAGCTTCGGGGACGGTTGTCGAATCTGTTGCGCTGTCGGGCGCACCGTCGGGCCTTGAACTGGATTTAAAAGGGGAACGACTATTTGTGACTTATGGGCTGGACGTTGGTAAGGTCGGCGTTATCGATACCCAGACCGGTAAAGTCGATTTTACTCTGGCTGCAGGGCATACTCCGGTCGCACCGGTGGTGTCTTCTGACGGCGGCACTTTATATGTTTGCAATAGATTTGATAATGAACTAATAGCGTATGACCTCGCTAAAAGAGATGTGGCTGGTCGTGTTTGCGTGGGGCGTGAACCTATAGCGATGGCCAGGACGCCTGACGATACTTTGCTGGCGGTAGCAAACCATCTTCCGGCACAGGCGGCTGTGAGTGATTATGTGGCGGCTAAGGTCGAATTGATTTGCACGGAAACATTAGAGATAATCGCATCTGTCATGCTTCCCAACGGTTCGACAGGGATTCGGGATATGTCGATGTCGCAGGATGGTAGCTTTGTTTACATTCCGCATACCATAGGTCGGTTTGGTGTGCCGACGACGCAGTTAGAGCGGGGCTGGATGAATACCAGTGCGTTGAGTATTATTGATATGAATAAACAGCAATGGCTGACGACAGTGTTGCTGGATGATGTTGATTTGGGGGCAGCTAATCCCTGGGGCATTGCATGTACGGCTGACGGGCAGGCTATTGTGGTTGCCCATTCAGGTACGCATGAAATAAGCATTATCGACAGGCAGCTGCTTCATGAGAAGATTGATCGTGTGGCCGATGGACAGCGGGTCAGCGATGTGGCTTCCAGCCTGGATATGATTCCAAACGATTTGAGTTTTCTGGGAAAATCGCGGCAGCGTGTGGAACTGCCGGGCAACGGCCCGCGTGGCGT
>PUNQ01000018.1 GCA_003551845.1 Candidatus Nealsoniibacteriota bacterium | reverse complement strand
GCCATCTTGGCATCAATTTGACTTAAAGTCTGGCTTCTTCTTATCTCCAGATCATCACTTTTCAATCTTCCTACGATGTCACCACGAGAAACGGACTGACCTTCGGAAACGTTTAAGCTTTCCAGAGTGCCACCGATACCGAAAGAAAGGTTGAGGGTGTCTCCCGATCTAACCACTCCGGTTTCAAAAACCTCTTCGAGCAACTCTCTTTCTTCCGCCGTCACCGTATCCGGGTCTCCATCATTTCCTCTAAAAATTAAAAAAGCACCGATGGCCAGAAGAACTATTGTAATAGCGATTATTTTCTTTTTCATATTTTCGCCTTTATTTTAAAACCTATTGGATGAGTCTACCAAATTATTGAAAATCTATGAACTCCATCCCCTTTATGAATACATTTTAGCTCTTTGACTTCCACCTGCCCTTTTGTGCAAAGACCGAAGACCGTTTCAACGTATCCGGATATGAAAAGGCAGTCAACCGGATGATAATCATAGTCTTTGAGATCGACTTCCGCATAGCCATCCATTTTCTCAACTATTTCCAATTTACCGACCGTACACGCTTTTTTCCAATATTTCTCAGCTCCCGCAAGCAACATGTCCACGGAAACCAAGTGGCGCATGAAAAGCTTGTTTATGGTCAAAACTTTGGGAGCGAAAGATCCCATCTTCTTTACGTCTTTATCCTTCCAGTCGAAAAGTTCTTTTCCCAAAACACCGATCATCGTTCCCCAAGAAATCTTTATCCATCCCATCGGATTTATCTCTTCAAGATCAATCGGATAACCCAACTCTTCAAAAGTGGCTATCAAACGGTCAAGCCCTCCCTGTCCTTCTTCTCTTTTGACGAATTCAAGATGACCCAGAAGTATCTCTCCCCTTATCTCGCCATCTTTTTCCATTAAGCGGTCAGCGGTTTTTTTCAGATTTTCCATATTAATATCATCTTATACTGTCAACATTTTTACATAAAAGAAAAGTTAATTCAATATCAAATGAAAAGCCGCTTCGAAAGAAGCGGCTTTTCGAGTCTTTTTCAACTGAAATCATTTTACCAAAGCTTCTTTTTTAACATTTTTCGGATTTCTGACATCTTCCGGCGTTTCAAAATCTATCTCTCCATCCCTTATCCTGACGGTAATCTTTTCTCCCGAAGAAACTCTACCGGCAATCAACTTTATCGCCAAAGGATTCAAAATGTCTTTTTGAATAACCCTTTTGAGCGGTCTGGCTCCCATGTCACGATCAAATCCCTTTTCGGCCAGATGATGCTTGACCGATCTTTTGAATTCAAGCTTGACACCGTTATTTTTCATTATCCTTTCGGCTACCTTGTCAAGCTCCAGTCCGACTATTCGCTTAACCTGCTCCATCTCCAAATGATTGAAGATCACTATCTCATCGATACGATTCAAAAATTCGGGACGGAATTGTTTTTTCAGTTCATCCATGACATTTTCCTTTATCAAGTCCCTCTTCTCTTCTTCTTTGTCTTTGGCGGAAAATCCGAGTCCGGACATCTCCGTGATATGCTCCGAGCCGACATTGGAAGTCATTATGATAATCGCATTTTTGAAAGAAACCTCCCTGCCTTTGGTGTCCGTCAATCGGCCTTCTTCAAATACTTGCAAAAGGATATTAAAGACTTCCCGGTGCGCCTTTTCAATTTCATCGATTAAAACCACGCTATACGGCTTTCTTCTGATTTGCTCGGTAAGTTGACCGGCGTCATCATGACCGACATATCCGGGAGGAGCTCCTATCATCTTGGAAACGGAGTGTTTTTCCATATACTCCGACATGTCGAGCTTTATCATCGAATCCCGATCGTCAAAGAGAAATTCAGCCAAAACCCGAGCCGTTTCCGTTTTTCCGACACCCGTCGGCCCCAAAAATAGGAAGGATCCCAAGGGCTTGTTTTCTTCGGAAACTCCGGCTCTTGATCTTCTTATGGCATTGGATATCGCCGAAATCGCTTCACTTTGACCGATAACCTTTTTTGAGATTATCTTTTCCATCCTTCTCAATTTCTTGGCCTCTTCTTCCAGTAGTTTTCTGGTCGGGATTCCCGTCCAACGAGAGATTACATCGGCGATATCTTCGTCGGAAACCACTTCTTTCAAAATCGGTCTTTCTTTTTGGATGTTGGCCAACTTCTTTTCTTCCGTTTGCAATTTTTTACGTAATTCCGGAATTTGGCCGTATTTTATTTTAGCCACCTTTTCCAGCTCGGCTTCCTGTCCGGCCTTTTCAGCCTCATATTCCAACTTGTCTATCTCTTCTTTCAGTTTTTTAATGCTCTCAATCGTCTCTCTCTCCGTTTTCCACCGGGCGGAAATATCTTTGGCTTTTTCTTTCAAATCGGCCAACTCCCTTTCAATAGCTTTTTTTCTTTTTTCATTGTCTTCTTTTTTGAGAGCCTGTTTTTCAATTTCCAGATTTTGAATCTTCTTTTTGAGATCTTCCAGCTTTTTGGGTTGACTTTCAACCTCCAAACGAAGCGAACTCATCGCCTCGTCCATCAAATCAATCGCTTTGTCCGGGAGTTGCCTGTCATTTATGTGTTTGTTGGATAACTCCGCGGCCTCTTTCAAAGCCGATTCATTAATTTTAACTCCGTGATGAAGTTCATATTTTTCTTTTATTCCTCTGAGGATGAACATTGTCTCTTTCTCGGTCGGCTCATCGACATGAATCGGTTGAAATCTTCTTTCCAGCGCGGAATCCTTTTCAATGTACTTTTGATATTCTTTCTGGGTGGTAGCTCCGATAGCGCGCAACTTTCCTCTGGCCAAATCGGGCTTAAGCAAGTTGGAGGCGTCAATCGAACCTTCGGCCGCTCCGGCACCTACCAAAGTATGCAATTCATCTATAAACAATATATATCTGTCCTTGTTTCTTTTAACCTCTTTCAAAAGAGCCTTCATTCTGTTTTCAAATTCTCCTCGATAGCGAGTTCCGGCCACAAGCGCTCCCAAATCCAAAGAAATTACCTCTTTCTTTTTAAGTGATTCGGGAACCTGCTTTTTAGCTATTCTCTGAGCGAGTCCTTCGACTATGGCCGTTTTTCCGACACCCGCTTCCCCGATTAGGACCGGGTTGTTTTTAGTCCTTCTGGAAAGAACCTGCATAAGTCTTCTGGTTTCATCCTCTCTTCCTATAACCGGGTCTATTTCTCCTTCGGCGGCCAGTTCGGTCAAATTAATCGTGTATTTGTCAATAGTTTTTATTTTCGATTCCGGGCGGGGATCGGTTATCTTTTCTCCTCCCCTCACTTCTTTCAGAGCTTCTTTCAAACTGTCATAATTCAGCTCAACTTCTTCTCCCGGTTCCGGGCCGCCTCTTGAGGCGGGCAGAAAGTCGGCTGATTCGACAAGATTTCCGGCCGTCGAATCGACTTTCAGAAGAGCCAAAAAGAGATGCTCTACGGAAATATAGCTGTCACCCATCTCTTCGGCTTCCATTCCGGCACTTTTCAAAACCCCGGCCATGCTCTGAGAAAGGAAAAATTGTCCCCTTGTAGAAGTGCTTCTGTCAACCGGAGAAATTATATCTTCTCCTTTTTCCATTTCACTTTCAACCCGACTTTTCAACTTTTCAGTATCAACACCCTTTTTCTCCAGTAAAGTCAAAACCGTACTTTCCTGCTGAGAAAGAAGGGTATACAAAAGATGTAACGGTGATATCTTCTTTTTATTCTTTTCTCCGGCCACTTTTTGTGACAGAAGAATCGCTTGCTGTGCCTTGTGCGTAAAGTTGGCACCCGGCATTTGAGGCATATTCATAATTTTAATTGCTAAAGTTAAATTTCTATTTTTTAGTCCGTGACCGTTATCAGTTCCTGTCTCAGCTCCATCTTTAATTTAATAGTCATTCATTCGTTTCAATCTTTCAGTTTAGGTGATGGCATTCTATCATAAAACCAAAAAATTATCAATCAAAGGTCTTGTCTGCTAATTCTGAGTTGAAATTGCTAATTTTCACGCTCATCAAGGACAATTTCCACGGTATGGGTTTCATCTCCCCGCATATATTCTATCTCCACACTGTCTCCCGGCATGTAATTCATTATCACTTCCCATAGCGGATTTTCGGAATCTATTTTAACGCCGTCCATCCGGGTTATTATGTCTCCTTCCCTGAGACCGGCCTCTTGAGCCGGAGTTCCCGGATCGACAGCCGGGCTTCCCGGTCCGCCTCTGACTATCAAAGCTCCGTAATCTATCGGCAAATTGCGCATTCTTTGCTCTTGCTCATCGATCATCATATAGCGAACTCCCAAATAAGGGCTTATCACTTTGCCGTGTTCAAGAACCGATTGAATCGATTTTTTCGCCTGGTTTATGGGAATGGCGAATCCTACGTTATCCGCCTGAACATCCTTGGCCGTATTTATTCCGATAACTTCTCCCTTCAAGTTAAGTAGTGGCCCTCCGGAATTTCCCAAGTTTATAGCCGCATCGGTTTGAATCATGCCTTCCAATCTTTCATATCTCCAACCTTCCCGTGCCCAAATATCTCTGACCAATCCGGATACGACTCCCACCGAAACCGAATTTTTTAGTTCTCCCAGGACGTATCCTATGGCAATTGACGTCTGGCCCAACCTGAGTCCGTCGGAATCACCCAGCTCACTCACGTGAAAATCTTCTCCTTCCACTTTCAAAAAAGCGATATCCCTGATCGGATCTTCCGAAACAAGCTCCGCATCCAACTCCTCTCCGTCATGGGTTACCACGTAATAACTACCGGTTTGAGAAACCACATGCCTGTTGGTCAGTATGTATCCATCCGAAGATATGAAAAATCCGGATCCGCCTATATCCCTTTCTCTCATTTCTACTGAGACGACACCCTTGATTTCATTTTCCACGGTTTCTACAATTCTCTCTTCGTGAGTAATTTCCGGCTGATAATAATCAATCTCGTCACCTTCTTCTTCAATCTGCTGATCTTCCGTCTCGGTTTCGGTCTCGGTTTCGGTCTCAATTAAATCGCCTGTCTCCATTTCCGCTTCTTGGATGTCGGGAAAATCAACATTCAGGCCCATCCCGATTGAAAAGCCGGCAACGAGAGCGACAAAAAAGAGTATTATTGATTTTTTACTTATACTTTTCATGGGTCAATTCAAGTTAAACTTTTCAAAAGAATCAAAATATGGGGAATAAAAATTATCAGGCCTATTATCGCCGAAGTAAGTGAAATTATGAAGACCGCTGCGGCAGAAATATCCTTGATCTCTTTAACCCGAGGGTCGTTTTCCGGCTGAACGATATCCAAAATTCTTTCAATCTGTGAATTCAAAAGTTCAGCGGTTAAAACCATACCGACCAAAAAGAAGAGAGTTATCTTTTCCCACCCTTCAAGAGGAAAATATACGGCCAAAAAGACTACCGAGACGGCGAAAAAAAGCATTATCTTGAAAGTCGCCTCTTTGGCGGCGGCCCCGAGTCCCGCGAATGCGTACAAAAAACTTTTGTGTATCTTATTCAAATCGGCCATATTACTACCTTTATTTTAGCACAAAAGATAAAAGATATAAAAGCTCAACAAAAATCAAAATCGTCCTCAAAATCAGAAAAGTAAAAGAAAAAGCGAGCACCTCGGGAATTAAAAATGACAAGAGTACGGAAACAATCCCCGCAATCATAACCACCGGTAAAAGCGGAGCGAGCAAAATATTGGAAACGGGGGCCAGAAAGGGCAAATGATCAAAATACAGATAAACCAGAGGCAAGGTAAAGATTTGGGCGGATAAAGTAACCGCTAAAATTCCGGCCACAAAAGGAAGGCGAGAAAAGATAGAATAAAAGATCGATTTTATTTTTGCTTTTAAAAAACTGTCGGAAAAATCGGGACGGCACATTAAAATCTTTTCCAGCTTTCCGGAAAAAATAATTATCCCGGAAGCGGCAAGAAAAGAGAGCTGAAATCCTATATCGGAATGAAGAAGCAAGGGATTGAAAAGAAGCATTATCAAGCCGACATAGAACACGGCCCTCAAAGAAGTGACTTCTCTTTCCGCTTTTTGAGAAAGAATGAGAATAAGTCCCATAATTCCCGCCCTGACCGCCGAAGGTGGCGCCCCGACTAAAATTATAAAAATTGAAAGAGCCGAAACGGAAAAGAGAAGTTTTCTCTTTATTGAAAAAGTCTTCGCCAAAAAAATTAAAAGTCCCGATATTATGACTATGTGAGTTCCGGAAATCGCCAAAAGATGAGCCACCCCTATGATAGAAAACTTCCGGCGCAAATCATCGGGAATATCGGTTCGATCACCGGTCAGCAGGGCATTTAAAATAGCCGATTCCGGAAAAGGAAGTCCTCTTTTTATTTTTGATTGAACATGTCTTCTGAAAGAATAAATTGCAGACCGCAGTCCGGTTTCTTCCTTTAAAATCCTCAATTCGGGATCAAAGAAAGAAACACTTATCCCGTCTTTATGAAAATAATCTCTGAAATCTTCATCGGGAACTACCGGCCTGCCCTCAACTTTTACCTTTTGCCCGTAACGAAGGTCTCCTTCAAAATAAACTATGATTTTTTCTTCAAGGGATCGATTTTCAAAGTTTTCAACCGAAAGAACATTGCGATCTTCTTCCATTACTCTTCCTTCCAAAACAATATTTTCACCCTCAAAAAGAGGTAAAACGAATTGGTCTTCGGCAAAGAGTCCGTAATAGAAGAGGCCGAAGATGAAAAAGATGAGCATCAAAAGATATGTCCACTTCTTTCCGACCAAAACCAAAACAAAAATGAGAGCCGGCGGTATCAGAAGATAAAAACTTTCAAGAAAGGGAGCAAGGGCAAGACCGGCGACAAAGGCTATGGAGATGAAAAATATCCGTCTGGATAAAGGAATGTCTTTAAATAAAATTAATTATTGTCGGTCTTTTCTTTTATCTCGGATAAAAGCTCTTTTACGAATTTAATATAAGCGTCATCCCGAACAGCACCCTTTTCATCAAAGAGGTCTTCAACATTTTTAAAAGTGACGAAAGACGATATCGGCTTCATTCCCAAATTAATTAAAACCGGACGTAATTTTTCAATCATTCGCACACCTCCGAAAGATCCGGCTGAAACTCCGATTATGCCGACCGGCTTATCGTCATATTCATCATAAAAAGAATCCAAAAATATCTTTAACTCTCCGGGATAACCGCTGTTATATTCCGGAGAAACTATTATAAGTCCGTCAGCTTTTTCAATTTTATTCCTCACCTTTTCTTGGTTTTTCGGGTGCCTCAGAGTGGCCGGCTTGGCCCAATCCCGAACATCGATCAGTTCGGTTTCAAAGTCTTCAACATTTTCCAAAACGAAACGAGCGACTTTGATCGACTGCCTTCCTTTTCTGGCAGTCCCCAATATTATAGGTATGTAATTCATCTTATCTCACAAATTTCAAAAAAATCCTCTATTTCCCCTTTTATCTTTTTTAAAAATTTTTTGTCGAAAGCTTTTTTATCTTTAAAGGAGTCATCGACTGTTCGCTTGTTTCTGAAGTTTTGTAAATAATATCTTTTAGCGGGACGAATTTCGTGAGCGATGTCGATAATATCTCTTTTCTCATGAATTCCGGGAATTATCGTCGTTCTGAATTCATAATCTTGCAAATCCTTTATCAGGGCGATGCTTTTTCTCAAAACGGAAGAAGATACCGAAACTCCGGTTGCTTTTTTGTATTTTTCCAAGGGAGCTTTAAGATCCATGGCGACATAATCGAGAAGATCGGCATCCGAAAGTCGCTTTATCATTTCCGGATTGGTTCCGTTGGTGTCCAACTTTACCGCATATCCGAGATCCTTTATCTCCTTTATCAACTCGAAAAGCTGATCATGAATGGTCGGTTCTCCGCCACAAATAACCACCCCGTCCAAAACGTTAACTCTCTTTTTTAAAAAATCAAAAAGCTGATCCCTTTTTATTCCCGGTGAAGATTCTATCTTCTCATCAACAACCAGCTGAGGACTGTGACACCAACCACATTTAAGATTGCAACCGGATAAAAAAACGGTGCAAGCCGGCTTGCCGGGATAATCGATAAGAGAGAGCTTTTGTAGGCCGCCTATCTTCATCGAACAAAGGTTTTTCTTTCTTTGAATTCTTGACTTTTTCCCTCGTTCCAATTTTGAACCGGGCGCAAATAACCGACTATTCGGGAATATACTTCACATTTGCGATAATTGTTCAGAGAAGGATCTTTTTCATAGCATCCGTCACACTTCAAAACCGACAACTTGTCTTTTCCGTCTTCATAAATTAGTAGCGCACCATCTTCAATCTCACCGTTTTTAACATTAATTTTTTTTCCGCAGTCGTGACAAGTCCCGTTTTTTAAAGCCTCCTTTTCCTTCTTGAATATTTTTGCTTTGACGTTGGGCATAATTTTTGTTTTTAATTGATTTTTTTAACGACCTTTTTGGGTTTTTCAACCTTACAATTGGGGCATCTGAATCTTTCCCCGCTAATATAACCACAAACGGGACAAACGGAAAAACTGGGAGTCAAAGAGAGATAGGGTAACTCATAACTTTTAAATATATTCTTAATCATCTTTTTGGCCGCTTCCGTTTCCGATATCTTTTCACCCAAAAAGAGATGTATTACGGTTCCTCCGGTAAAGCGGGTCTGCAGAGAATCCTGGTGGTCGATGATCTCCATGGGGTCATTCGTGTAATTTACCGGCAGGTGGACCGAGTTGGTGTAGTAAGGAACTTCGTCCGTTCCGGCGGTTATTATATCCGGATATTTTTCCTTATCTATCTTTGCCTGCTTATAGGCGGTACCCTCCCCGGGAGTAGCTTCCAAATTATAAAGACTGTCGGTTTCTTTTTGGTATTCAATTAATTTTTCATTCATAAAATCCAAAACCTCTTCTGCAAATTTCTTTCCTTTTTCCGAACCTATCGGCTCACCCAAAAAGTTTAGGCAAGCTTCATTCATTCCGATCAGCCCTATAGTCGAGAAATGATTTCCGTAATAAGTCCCTCTCATCTCTTTCACCCCTTGCAAATAATGCCTGCTGTAAGGGTAAAGACCCTTTTCCATAAAGTTGTTTATCACCTTTCTTTTTATCTCCAAAGAGTCCTTGGCCAAATCCATCACCTCTTTCAAACGATTATAAAACTCATCTTCGTTTTCGGAAAGATATCCTATCCTGGGCAGATTAACGGTAACTACTCCTATCGAGCCGGTGAGAGGCTGACTGCCAAAGAGGCCCCCTCCTCTTTTTATCAGTTCGGTGTTGTCGAGTCGAAGTCTGCAACACATACTCCTGAAATCGGCCGGGTCCATATCGGAATTCATGTAGTTGGAGAAATAATTGACTCCGTATTTGACGGTCGCTTCCCACATCGGATCGAGAGTTTCATTGTTCCAATCAAAATCATCGGTAATAGAGATGGTGGGAATAGGAAAAGTAAAAACTCTTCCCTTGGAATCTCCCTCCATCAAAACCTCGTAAAAGGCTTTATTGAACATATCCATTTCCTTTTGGAATTCTCCGTAAGTCGCCTCCTGCGGTTCTCCACCTATTATAACCGGTTGATTTTTCAAATGCTCGGGAACCTTGACATCGAGAGATACATTTATAAAGGGCGTTTGAAAACCTACACGAGTGGGAACCATGCAATTGAAAAGAAACTCCTGCATCGCCTGCTTTACTTCTTTGTAATCAAGGTTATCATAGGCTATGAAAGGAGCTAAAAAGGTATCGAAATTACTCATCGCTTGCGCCCCTGCGCTCTCCCCTTGAAGTGTAAAAAAGAAATTGACGACTTGCCCCAAAGCCGGTCTGAGATGTTTGGGGGGATTCGATTCTATTTTTGAAGGAACTCCTCCGAAACCCTTGATAAGCAAATCCTGTAAATCCCATCCACAGCAATAGGTGGCAAGCAGATTGAGGTCATGAATGTGCATGTCTTCATTTTTGGCCGCCTCCCTGATCTTTTTTGGATATATCTTGTTCAACCAATATCTTTTTGAAACGTGTGAAGTTACGTATTGATTAAGTCCTTGAAGCGAATACGTCATATTGGCATTTTCTTTGACCTCCCAGTCCATCTCTTCTATGTAGTCTCCAATCACTTGCATCGATTTGTCTATCTCCGCCTTCGTTTCCCTTATCTCTCTACGCTTTTCCCTGTAAAGTATGTAATTTTTTGCCGCTTCGGTAAACTCTTCCGTAATCAGAACCTCTTCCACTATGTCCTGAATTTCTTCAACATGGGGAACTTCTTCCCTGCTGAATCTTTTAAGGAGTAAATCGAAGACCTTGCCGGCTACCTGTTTGGCCTCCTTTTCTCCTCCTTGATTGGCGGAAGTGAGAGCTTTGAATACCGCCCTTTCAATCTTATTTTTATCAAAATCAACTTTTTCTCCGTTCCTCTTTTCAACTTTAGAAATCATTTTTCATTAAGGTTTAAATCTTTAAATCTAATCCACAGAGAGACCGAGCCATTTCCGCGAGGAAAGGAGTCTTATTGGTAATTATTACTAATAACTGTTATAAGTTTAATATTTTTTTATACCCTTGTCAATTTTTAGAAGCCGGTCGCTATGACGGTCACTTTTATCTCTCCCTCGTTCAGAGTTTTGTCTTCTACCGCACCGAAGATAACTTGTGCATCCGGAGAGACTTTTTGTTTGATCAGGTTGGCGATATCATTTATCTCCGCCAACGAGAGATCGTCACCGCCTCCGACATTGAATAAAACTCCCTGGGCATTTTCGCAAGAAAGATCCACCAGCGGTAAATCAAGTGCTTTTTTCGCCGCTTCCTCACCTCTTCTTTTCCCTTTGGCGATACCCTTTCCGAAAAGGGCCGACCCGGAATTTTTCATTATTGCCTTAACGTCAGCAAAGTCTATGCTTATTATTCCCGGCAAAACTATCAAATCGGAAATTCCCTGAACCGCCTGTCGTAAAATCTCATCACAGTGCCAAAAGGCTTCGGAAAGAGTCGTTCCCGACTCCATGGTAGTTAAAAGTTTGTCGTTGGCAATAGGAATCAAAGTATCAACCTTTCCTTTTACCTTTTCCAATCCTTCTTCGGCTATCTTGGTTCTTTCCCTTCCTTCAAATGAAAAAGGCATCGTCACTACGGCAATGGTCAAAGCGCCGGTATTTTTGGCGATTTCGGAAATTATCGGCAAGGCTCCCGTGCCGGTTCCTCCGCCCAATCCACAAGTTATGAATATCATCTCCGATCCTTTCAGGGCGGACTCTATCTCTTCCTTGTTTTCTTCAGCCGCTTTCTTCCCTATGTCCGGGTTCATTCCCGCACCGAGGCCTTCCGTCAATTCTTTACCGATTCGTATTTTTTTATCGGCCTCAACTTCCTCCAGATCTTGAAAGTCGGCATTTATGGCGATGAGTTCTATTCCCTTTATATCACAACTCATCATCCTGGTTACGGCATTCCCTCCCGAACCTCCTATACCAACCACTTTTATTTTCGGCAATTGTTTTTTCATAAAATTAGTGGTTAGAATTCGACCGGAGCAGCTGCTCCGAAATGTCGAATTACGGTATGAATATCCTCAATATTTTTTTAATCTTTTTACCCAGTCCCTTATCAAAACGAAAATCAATCAGCCCGGACTTTTTCTCAACTCGGGACCCCAATTTAATCAACCCGCAAACTGTTGAAAGCGAAGGATCTTCCTGAGAAGGATAAAAATCCTTCGGAGCTCCTGTGCGAACGGGTAGTTGTGTCTTCTTTTTGACGAAACCGACCAAATTATCCAATTTGGCTCCGCCGCCGGTAAGAACGATGCCCGCGGGCAAAAGTCCCGCCCTTTCTATCTTTTCCAATTCTTTTTCAACCAGTTCGAATATCTCTTCGATTCTTGCTCGGGCTATCTCTTTCAAGTCCTTTTCTTTAAAAGAAACGTCCTTTTCTCCGGAAACGTCAACCGCCTTTCTTTTGGCGGTAGCTTCTCCCAATATGTGAGTGCCCATTTCTTCCAATATCTTTTCGGCCGCATCTATGCTGACCCTTAAACCTATGGCAATATCATTTCTTACATTTTGCATTCCGATCGGTAGCACGGCGGTATGAATCATCTCACCCTCTTCATAAACCGCAATGGAAGTGGTTGCCGCTCCCAAATCGACCACCGCCACTCCCAGCTCCTTTTCTTGAGAATCCAAAACAGTTTCGGACGCCGCCGCCGATCCCAAAAACATGTCCCTGACATCCAATCCGGCACGAATAACCGTCTCCGAAGCTCGATCGATATAAGGAGAAAATCCCCCTACGGCCAATATTTTGGCCTCCAATCTTATTCCTTCCAATCCCAAGGGCTCTTTTATTCCGTCCTGGTCATCAATTACGTATTCCTGAGGAATGACTTCTATTATTTCTTTATTGGATGGTAGTGAAAAAGTTTTGGCCGCTTCAATTACCCTTTCCAAATCTTGTTCGGATATTTTTTGGTCGGCTCTGGATACGGAAACCAGCCCTTCAGAAGATATGCAAAACAGATGACTTCCGTTTATGTTTACGTAAACGCCGCCGACCTGTCTGCCGGCCTCCCTTTCGACCTGTTCAAGAGTTTCGGAGATCTTGTCGGTAAGTTTTTTGCTGTCATTAACCACTCCTTTTCTGACACCTTCGGTAAGGGTTATTCTTCTCCCCAAAACTTCAAAACCCCTTCCGTCGGGCCGCTCTTCGGCAACTAAAAACTTGATTGCATAAGTGCCTATGTCCAGTCCGGCGATAATGGGGTTTTTGGTCATCTTGTTTGTCTTTTACAGCCTCTTTATAAATAAAAAAGAATGATTTGCTACGGTCATTCTATCTTTTTTAAAAAAAATTTTCAACCTGACAAAAGCTCTTTTTCTTTTTTTCTCATCTCTTTTTTTTCCTTCTCCGTTTGGTGGTCATAACCGGTAAGATGAAGGATTCCGTGAATCAAAACTCTTCTTATTTCCGATTCAAATGAAAGCTCATTTTCCCGGGCTCTTTTTTTCACTATTTCCGGAGAGATTAAAACTTCTCCCAAAAAATCATTTTCACCCTCGAATGAAAGAACATCCGTGGGTCCTTCCTTTTTCCGATAGCGACGATTCAGATCCGAAATCTCGGACGAAGACAGAAAAGCGACGGAAAGTTTTTTGTTTTCTGAAATAGCTTTTTCGGCCAAAGCTCTCAATTCTTCAATAGGGAGATTATAATCGGTAAGATTATTGAACTCGATCATCGATTGTTTCGATTAAAGCTCTCCGTATTTTCTCTTTCTTTCATATTCTTCTTTCAGCTCTTTTTTCCTGAGCGCCTTCTTTTTCTTAGCGGTATCATTCAGAGGCTTTTGATAAAATCTTCTTTTACGAGCCTCATTTATAATTCCCGATTTTCTTACTTCCCTGTTGAATCTGTGAACCAGCCGGGAATTGTTTTCTTTTGTTCTTCTTTTTACTATTAATGGCATATTTTTGCAGTTAATTTGAATTAATTGTTTTGCTGATTACGAAAATTTTCGGACGTGATGAATTATGTACCAATTAAATCTTTGTGTCAATAGCAAGCAAGGCCGTAAACCACGTGGGGTTTACGAGCTTGAACCCTGTGTGGTTCAAGGCATTCCGGGAATATCTCTTTCCTTTTTGGATTTCCATCCACCCAAAAGGTGATAGTGAAGATGGAAAATTTCCTGACCGCCACCTTTTCCGACATTGACCGCCACTTTGTAGCCCTTCTTTTTAATCTTTTTATTTTCGGCCACTTCTCTCATCTTCTTCCAAAGATGGCCGATAATTTCTTCGTCTTCTTTTTTGATATCGTTTACCGTTTCAATATGTTTTTTGGGAACTACCAAAACATGAACCGGAGCGGACGGCCTGATATTTTCAAAAGCTAAAATCAGATCATCCTCATAGATGATTTCCGCCTCTTCTTCCTTTTTTATAATTTTACAAAATATGCAATCTTTCATATTCTTTTTTTTATTTCTTCAACCACTTCGTCCAAACTGACCGTTTCCTGCTTTCCGGACTTCATCTCCCTTATTATTATTTGATTTTTTATGCATTCCTGCCTCCCTAAAATCAAAGTGTATTCGGCTCCCAGCTTGTCGGCTCTGGACATCTGTGATTTCAAAGAATCCCTACCCATCGATTCATACACCGGAATTCCTTCTTTTCTGAATTCCTCAAAGAGTTCAAATGCTTTCTTTTTTGCCGAATCACCCAGTTGAGCCAAAAAGACTTTTTTGGGTTTATTTTTTACTTCTATATTTTTATCTTTCATTACTTCCACCGTTCTTTCCACTCCTACCGCTCCCCCGCAAGCGGGAGTTTTTCTGCCACCCAAAGCTTCCACCAGCCCGTCATATCTGCCGCCTCCTCCCAGGGCAAAACCCCAACCTTCGGCGAAAAATTCAAAAGTGGTGTTGTTATAATAATCCAAACCCCTGACCAAAAACGGATCCAGCTCATAAGGAAGCTCCATTTTATTTAAAAACTCGAGCACTCTCTTGAAATTCTTTTTACAAGCCTTGCATAGATAATCGACGATTTGAGGCATCGTTTCAATTACTTCACGGCATTTTTCCTCTTTGCAGTCCAGTATTCTGAGAGTATTTTTATCAAATCGCTCTTTGCAATTTTTACACAAACTTTCTTTGTGCGGTTTTAAAGCCTTTTTCAGATCTTCGACATACTCCCGACGACAGCCTTCACAGCCCAAATTATTTATCTTTACCGAAGTTTCAATTTGCAGGCTTTTGAATATTTTCCAAAATATCAAAATCAACTGGCCGTCCAAGGCCGGAGACTTTTTTCCCAGGATTTCCAATCCGAACTGATGAAATTGCCTGTATCTTCCCTTTTGAGGTCTTTCGTAGCGAAAAAACGGTCCGAAGTAATAGAATTTTACCGGTTGAGGTTTTTTGTAAAGGTCATTTTCAATATAGCTTCTGACTATCGGGGCTGTTCCTTCAGGCCTGAGTACCAGCTCATCCCCCCCTTTGGTGGTCAGCTCATACATCTCCTTTTGGACTATATCCGTTCTTTCTCCGACACTGCGAACAAAGAGTCTTTTTTCTTCCAAAATGGGAGTTCTTATGGTTTTAAAATTATACTCACCGGCGATTCTTCGGGAAGTGTCCTCTATTTTTTGAAAATAATCACCTTCCCGATCGAAAATATCTCGAGTTCCCGAAGGTTTTTTAAACTCTTGATCTGTCATATTTACCTTATTATTCGTGGAATACCACTATCCGCCAAGGTGGTAAAAGTTGAAACTTGAATGCCCACTTTCCCGATTATATCATCTTTGGGGAGTGCTCCCCAATTTCTGGAATCCAAAGAGGCTTCCCGGTTATCACCCAAAACGAAGTATTCGCCTTCTCCGAGAATAGTTTCAAATTCTCCCGGAGTTTCTCCACTCAGATAATCGGCCTCATCGAGAGGAGACTTTTCCCCATTTTCAACATATATGACACCGTCTTCCAGGGTAATTCTTTCCCCGGGCATTCCCACTATTCTCTTTATGTATCTTCTTTGCGGAGGGTGGGGAGAATTGAAGACTATCACTTCTCCTCTCTCCGGCTCTCT
>PUNQ01000003.1 GCA_003551845.1 Candidatus Nealsoniibacteriota bacterium | reverse complement strand
TAAGTTTTTTCATATAAAAATACTCCTCCTAATTTTTTTATTGATTCTCAATTCTTGATTTTCTATGAAAACAACTTAAAATGTATCTCCCCTATCCCCCTTTCAATTCAAATATTAATAAATAAAAATAATATCTTAATATTATAATACTCGATAAAATTAAAAAGTCCTTCAAAAAATCAAAGTTTTTAAAAACACTAAAAGTGTTCAAATATCAATATATTATCATAAAAATTTAATACTTTTATTTACCTATCAATAATAATTGATTATTTGTTATCATTATATAGACTTTATTAAATAATAAATTAATAAAATTTTTTTGAAAAAAATAAAAAAAGCCCTTTTGCAAGGGCTTTTTCTGAAGTATATAAAATTTAGTTTATACTTTTTAAATAATTTAATAGTTCTGAGGTATTATCGCCTGGCATTTTCTCATAATAATTCCAAACTTTTTGAGCATGTTGCTCAAATAACTGTCTTTCTTTCTGAGTTAAACTAAGAATTTCTATGTCTTCATTAGCATATTTAATTTTTCCCAAATTATTATCATAATGTCTTTGCTGTAATTCCTGCGAATAATCTTTCATATCTAAAACAACTTTATTCAATAGACTTTTTAAATCTTCTGTTAATGAATTATAAAAGAGTGGATTTGTAATCAGAATGTTAATATCAGGATTAGATTTTGTCTCAATTAAATAATCTTGTGTTTTATAAAATCCCATTTCTTTAATAGTTGATAGATTAGCCACCTGCCCATTAAAAACTCCAAAATATAAGCCGCTGTAAGCTTCAACAGAATCTGTAGCTGTAACATTTGCCCCATATTCTTTATAATTTCTTATATTAAACCTATTAGGTGCCACTCTAAGATCATAGTTTTTTAATTTATCTGGATGATTAATATAATCATTTGCAGAAATAAGTTCCCATCCAGAAGCAAAGTATCCTAATGAATAAATATTTTTTCCTATAAAAGCTTCTTGCATAAGTTTAGAGAATTTTTCATTGTTTATTAATTTAGTTAACTCACCAATATTGTCTGGAAATAGATATTCCAGCTGGAAAATTTGACTTTCAGGAATATAACTAGTCATATCCTTATCTGCAACTAAATTAAAATGTACTGTATTATTTTGAACTTGCTCTATCATATCTTCCCCTGTTCCTAAAATACTGGCTGGATAGAGTTCCACTTTAACCTTACCGTCAGATTCAGTTTCAATCTTATTTTTAAACTCATGAGCATATTGATCCATATAACTATCTGTTTTTCCTGTATAACTAAATCTCCAGATAACCTCTTCTTGATTAATATTAAATGAAAAAATATTAGTTGATGCAGCACCTATAAACACGATTGTTAAAATAAACACTAATGAAAACACAATTTTTCTCTTCATTTTGAATTCCTCCTAATATGATATTTAGCAATCTATATTTACCTACTATCTACTCAATATAATAAATCAGTATTCAATATAACATATTTAAATCTAAAAATCTATAGTTTTCAGCAATAAAATTAATTTTTATTTTATTAAGTTATTTTTATTTAATAAAAATTCATTTTAAGACTTTAAAAATCTCCTCAAATGATATATGATATATAAGGAATGCTAATTTTAAGGAGGATAAAATGAAGATAGGAATTGTTGGTTTACCGAATGTTGGAAAGTCCACATTATTTAATGCTCTCACAAAGGTCCAGGTTGATGCTGAAAATTACCCTTTTTGTACAATTGATCCCAATATAGGAGTTGTTAATGTTCCTGATGAGAGGCTGGATATTTTAACAAAGATATATAATCCAGAAAAAAGGACCCCTGCAATGATAGAATTTGTAGATATAGCTGGTCTGGTTAAAGGAGCAAGTAAGGGTGAAGGTCTTGGAAATAAATTTTTATCTCACATCCGAGAAGTAGATGCTATTTCTCAGGTTGTTAGATGCTTTACTAATGATAATATAACCCATGTTAACAATAAAATTGATCCTATAGATGATATTGAAACTATTAATCTGGAGCTAATGCTTGCTGATATGGCTACAATTGAAAAGCGTTTAGAGAAAACAGAAAAGAAAGCAAAAAGTGGAGATAAAGAATATTTAAAAGAGTTAGAGGAATTGAAGAAATTAATAGAGGTACTCGAAAACGGTAAAAATATCAGGCAAGTTGAATTAAATGAAACTGGCCAGAGATTGACAAAAGAACTTCAATTATTATCTGCAAAACCTACAATCTATGTTTGCAATGTTGATGAAAATAAGATTAACGATGACAATAATAGATATGTTGAAATGGTCAGGGAATATGCTGCAGAAGAAGGCGCAGAAGTTATAACTGTTAGCGCACAAATTGAAGCTGATATTGCTGAACTTGATGAAGAGGACAAACAATTATTTTTAGAAGATTTAGGAGTTGATAATTCTGGACTTGATCGATTAATAAGAGCCGGATATAGATTATTAGATTTAATTACATTCTTAACTGCTGGTGAAAAGGAAGTTAGAGCCTGGACTGTAAAAAGAAATTCAACTGCTCCCCATGCTGCTGGTAAGATTCATTCAGATATGGAAAGAGGATTTATTCGTGCAGAAGTTGTTAGTTTTGAAGATTTAAATGAGACTGGCTCATATAAAGACGCTCGCGAAGAAGGAGTCTTGAGATTAGAAGGTAAGGAGTATATAATTCATGATGGTGACGTCTGCAACTTTAGATTTAATGTTTCATAATTAATTTAAAAATCATTATAAAAGCAACCCTGTTCATTTCTGTCAGGGTTGCTTTTTAAAATTAATCTTTATTATTATTGTTAATTTTCTGCTCGATATCTTTCTGAATTACATCTCTTACCTCTTTTTTAAAATCCTCTTTAGACATATCATCAGCTTTAATCATAATCCTTGTCATTGGAAGTTTCTTGAATAACTTATGAAATAATTGGTTCAAAATTGAAAAACCAATCAATACAATAACTGCTGTAACTAAATCATGATATAATAAAGAATATAGACCAACTGCTCCTGCAAAAATACCAATAAAATATTGTAATATATGCTTAATATCAAATTTTTTATTAATAACTTTATGGAGCTCTATATAGTATTTAAAAATCAACTTTTTCATATTATAACCTCCTGCTTCCTAGAAATAAAATTATAGCAGAATAAATTTAATTATGCAAATGCAGGATTATCTAACTTTGTATATAAGTAATGAATAAGAAATATATTTTAATACTCTGGAGTTGATAATTATGTCTGATAATAATGAAATCAAAATATTTGCAGGAAGTTCAGGTAAAAAGTTTGCAGAAAAAATCTGTGAGTATTTGGAGATTAAACCTGGAAAATCTGAAGTTGTTAATTTTACTGAAGGAAATATAATGGTCAAAAGTAAAGAGACTGTCAGAGATAAAGATGTTTACCTTGTCCAGTCTATTGGACTTGAACCTAATAATGAATTTACAGAAATATTATTCTGGATGGATGCATTTAAAAGAGCAAGTGCACAATCAGTCACCGCTATTATACCCTTTTTCAGTTATGCCCAGGGAGATAAAAAAGATGAACCTAGAGTTTCAATTAGAGGAAGAGTCTGTGCAGAATCAATAGAGCTTGCAGGTGCTGATAGAG
>PUNQ01000053.1 GCA_003551845.1 Candidatus Nealsoniibacteriota bacterium | reverse complement strand
GAGGTATAAAAATTATTTTCTAATATCACTGACCGTTATTTTTTTAATCGGGCTGGTTGCTCTTTTTAATGCCGGTTATGACTTGGACCCGGAAATCGATGATGATCCGTCGAACTTGGAAAATGAAGAAAGTGAAGAGGTTATAACCGAAGAGAAAAACCATGACGAAACGGAAGTTCAAAAAGAAAAAATGGAGAATGGGAAAGATGACGAAGAGGAGGGTGAAGAGGGTGAATTTTTCGAGCCCGAAGATCAAAAAGATGATGAATTTCAATTTTATTCCACTTCCGCAGAGATATCCAACTTTAAAAGTATTGCCGATCTGATAAATTGCAAATATGAAATAGACCATATCCCCTCACCCAAGGGTATTAGTTTCAGGCCGAATAGTAGTGAATTTTGGATAACTTCACTTATGAATAAACGATACGGAGTAGTCGTATTCGATTATGATACAAAAAAAAGAAAGGAAATTACACTTCCGGACGGCGGGGGTGTGGAAGTTATATTCGATAAAAACGGGGATTACGGATTCGTGAGTCAAATGGAAACCGGAAGAGTTTTTAAAATTGACGCGAACTCGAAAAAGATAGTCCGATCATATGAAACCGAAAGTACGTGGACCAAAGTAATGGCTCTGTCACCGGATGAAAAATATCTCTTCGCTTCCAATTGGAGCGGAAGCAGTGTCTCCAAAATAACAATTGAAACCGGTGAAGTGGAGATAATTCCGACCACTTCGACTCCGAGAGGAATTTATGTTACCGATGATAATCTTTACGTGGCCGGATTCGGAAACGGAGTAATAAAAAGACATGATCTGAAAACCGGATCCTCTGAAAAATTAATCGAGACGGGAGGAGCGATGCGCCATATGGTAAGTGATGGAAACTATCTTTATGTCTCCGATATGGGCCGTGGAGCGGTCTACAGAGTTAAAAAATCAACCAACGAAGTTGAAAAATTCGTGGAAACCGACAATAATCCGAATACCATCGATCTTGCCCTGGAAAATTCAATCTTGATCGTTTCCAACAGAGGGGCGAATCATCCATGCGGAGATTATTCGATTCCCGGACCGGAGTGGGGGACAGTCTTATTTTTTGAAGTTTCGACAGGAAAATTGGTAGAAGCCATAATTGCCGGGAATCAACCGACGGGATTGAGTTTCTCCGAAAAAAATAAAAAGATGGCTTATTCCAATTTTTTGGATGGAAATTCGGTGGTCTGTAAACTTCCTTCCGTAAAAACTATGAACGACGTGAACAAAATTTCAGATGAATATAAAAATAAAATAACAAAATAAAACCATGACGGACGAAGTTATATTTTCAAAAGAAATTGAAAAAATAATTGAAAATATCGACTCTTCCAAATTGTCGGGTAAAATTGGTATTAAAACGCATTTCGGTGAAGAGGGGAATGAAACTTACCTGAATCCGAAGCTGGTCAAGGCAATTTACGAAAAGCTGATCTCCCTGGACTTCGAAGTCGCACTGATCGAATGCAATGTTCTCTATCAAGGATCAAGAACCGATAAAAAGAGTCATATTGAAACCGCTAAAAAACACGGATTCGATTTTGCTCCCATAGATATACTCGACGGACAAGACGGAAAAGAAGAAATCCACCTCGAAATCGAAAAAGGGCGAGTTGGAAAAGGTCTTCAAAAATATGATTCCCTGGTGGTCTTGTCTCATTTTAAAGGGCACGTAGCTGCCGGATTCGGCGGAGCATTTAAAAACTTGGGGATGGGGCTCGGATCGAGGGCGGGAAAGCTGGCTATGCATTCCGACGTAAGTCCGTCAATTAGCTCCGAAAAATGTATAAAATGTGGCGACTGTATTGAAAATTGTGATGTTGAAGCCATAAGGATGGCTCAAAACGGAGCAGTAATAGATTCGAAAATTTGTATCGGTTGTGCGATGTGTATCGCAATTTGTAAAGAAAAAGCGGTAAATATTCCCTGGGGCGGATCAACAAGTAAAGAGCTTCAAGAAAAGATCGTGGATTACTCTTCTGCAATCATTAATCGAATGAACCAAAGATTGGTCTACATAAACGTTTTAAAAAATATAACCGAAGACTGTGATTGTGTCGGGAAACCGATGCAACCGATGATGGAAGACGTCGGCATATTGCTTTCCGAAGATCCGGTTGCGATAGAATCCGCCTCACTCGATTTGGTGGATGAAGTGTCCGACGGCCACTTCAAAGAGATAAATTCAGTTGACAATCGACTGAAAATAAATTATGCCGAAAGACTCAATTTGGGGACCCGAAATTATCAACTAAAAGTAATAAAATAAATGGAAACGGACAATCTGGAAAAAAAATTGGACCACCAAAAAGAAAAGCTGGAAAAGATAGAGAGAGATTTAAAATCCTTGAAAAGAGTTTATTTTGCAAGCCTGATAATTAAAATTTTGGTAATTCTAATTCCCATTGTCGGACTGGTAATTACAATTCCTTACTTGATGGAATTTTATTATGAAGTCGTGGAGCTGATATCTATTTAAAATTATGACAGAGGAAACAGGTTCAAGTCAATTCAATGCTTTTAAAGGAGTATTCGTTCCCACTTTTTTAAGCATAATAGGTGTAATACTTTTTTTGCGTTTGAGTTATGTTGTCGGGAGAGCGGGCTTGTCGGGAACGATTTTAATAATCCTGCTCTCGGTTTCGGTAAGTCTTTCAACCGGGCTGTCCTTAAGCTCCATAGCCAGCAATGTTCGTATAGGTGCCGGCGGAGCATACTCGATAATAAATAAAACGCTGGGCATGGAAATAGGGGGGAGTATTGGAATTCCTCTCTATTTGGCACAAACATTTTCCGTAGCTCTTTATATATTCGGATTCTCCGAGACCTGGCAATTTATTTTTCCGAATCATCAGCTTGGCTCGATCGCTTTGGTTTCTTTCGTTTTTCTTTTTTTATTGACCTTTATAAGTACGGAGTTGGCCGTGCGTTTCCAAGTCTTGGTCTTGGGAGTTATCTCTTTCGCATTGCTTCTCTTTTTTTTCGGAGCCGGATTTTCTCACCGCTCATCCGAAATAATGTTAAATTTTGCCGAAAACGGTCAATTTTGGTATCTCTTTGCCATATTTTTTCCGGCCGTAACCGGGCTCATGGCCGGAATCGGAATGTCCGGAGAACTGAGCGATCCCAAGCGCCAAATCCCCAAGGGAATTCTCTGGGCCCTGGGGATCAGTACTTTAATATACTTATCAGTAGCCGCACTTTTAGCCTTGAGCTTGCCTGCCGAAGAGCTTATTCAAAATAGATTCTCTTTGGTTGAGATGTCTTTTTTCTCACCGCTGGTTTTGATCGGAATTTTGGCAGCCACCTTTTCAAGTGCATTAACCGTAATGATTGCCGCTCCACGAGTTCTGGAAGCCATGGCCACAAGCAAAGTGATACCGGCCGGAAAATTATTCATATCCAAAAAAATGGAAAAAGAGCCTCGGAACGCAATTCTGTTTACCGGATTGATTCTTTTTCCGGTCATAATCAACGGTTCTCTCGATTCTGTAGCTCAAATTTTGACCATGTTCTTTCTAATTACTTACGCAACTATCAATACGGCTGTTTTTCTTGAACAATTTTTAGGACTCAGAAGTTTTCGACCGACTTTTAAAGTGCCGATGATATTT
>PUNQ01000049.1 GCA_003551845.1 Candidatus Nealsoniibacteriota bacterium | reverse complement strand
TTCCAAGTTCGACGGATCATCATCGATTTCCGGGTCCAAGTCATAACCGGCATTAAAAAGAGCAACCAGCCCGATTAAAAAAATAACGGTCAGTGATATTAGAAAATAATTTTTATACCTCATCTTTTTCTTCGGGATTAAAGTATTTCGGATTCTTCTTTTCTACACTTTGAACCAGTTCGTCGAAGATTAAAAATTCACCGTTTTTCAAATAAAGATATCCGGAGATTGAGGCAATTAAGGCTCCCAAAGCATCCAGGATCAGATCATACATTGTGTCCAGAACACCCAGCCTGGTATCGAAATAGCCGTAAACCTGTTCCAAATTTCTGGCTTTCTGCATATTTAATCCGAAAAACTCATCCATGCCGAATTCAAATATCTCCCAAAGAACACCCAAAGAGAGAGCGAAGCAAAATCCGAAAAGAGCGATAAAAAAAGGATCGGCATTGAATTTTCCGGTTTTTCTTAAAGAATAAGCGATCAAAAATCCGATAAAACCGAGACCGATTCCGCTTATTGCATGTAAGAGTGAGTCGAACCACCAGAATCTGTAATAAAATTCCGCCACACCTCCCAAAAAGATTCCGGCGTATATGAAAAGAATCAATACCAATTGAAGCTCACCGGGTAAAACGAATTCATATTTATCCTGCACCATCTCAACGATAAAAAAGAGTAGAAAGGTTAAAAATATCAGAAAAGTGTTGAGCCAGTTTTGCTCCCAAATACTTATCGGAAAGGCAATTATCAGACTTAGGAATATAAGTGAGGTTATAACTTTATATGATTTGCTTCTATTTTTAAAAATTGAAAGCATTAATTATGAATTGATTCGTTTTCTTCAATTGTTTTGTCAATTATATATTAAATTTAACTTTTTTAAAAATAAAGAAAAAAGGTTTTAACCCTTTTCATTTCGAGACTATGATTTTTTTGGAGCTCCCATCTTCACGAGCTTGATTAAATTCATTCCGGGAATTTATTCTTATAATTTTTAAACCTAAAGAGAGGTCGGAAAATCGAGAAAGATTGTTTTTACTGAAAATTCCTTTTGTAACCTTTTCTTCAAGGCTATTATTCCCAAAGTCTCACTTGCGTAGTGACCCAAAAATAAGACGTTTATCTTTCCGTCTCTCGCCACTTCGGCGATATCTCTTTCCTCTCCGGTTATTAGCAAGTCCAGATTTTTCTCCAATGCTTCGTATATGAATCCTCCCCCGGAACCACTTACGACTCCCACTTTTTTAATTTTTTCGGGTCCGAAATTCAGTAGTTTGCATTCTTTGTCCAGTGTTTCTTCCATTTTTTCAACAATTTGGAATAAATCGGCATCGGTATTACCGATCCAACCGATATCATCGGCCATTTTTTCCGTCGGGGTAACTGATAAATTTTTTAATATTTGAACGTTATTTCCAACTTTTTCATGTTTGTCGAGAGGAAGATGTACTGCATAAAGAGAGGTGTCGGTTTCAAGAAGAGGCTCGATTCTTTCTTTCATCCAGGACCTGATTGCCGGATTCACTTTTTTCCAAAAAATTCCATGATGAACAATTACTAAATCCGGTCTTTCTTCCAAAACTTCTTCAAAAACTTCGCCTCCGGCAGTTACGCAAAAAGCGATTTTTTCTACGGTCGGAGATCCTTCCACCTGTAAACCGTTCCAGCTTTTATCCTCAATTTCGGAGATTTTAAAATAGTTGTCCAAAAAATTAATTATGACTTTTAAGTTTTCCATATTTTTTACATAATTATAGCATCTGATTTGAAAAGAAAAACCCGATCTATAAAAAGCTTCGGATTTATTATCCGAAGCTCGCTGTTTTTCAGTTTACCTGCTCACCTCCTCGGAATATGTTCCTTTTCTCAAAATATTGGCTACCTTGAAAATATCTTTTTTCTGTTTTTCTGTGAGATTGTGCCTGTGAGAAATTCTATAAATTTCAAGACGAGTAATATCCGGTGCCAATCTTTTCATCTCCAATAACGCTCTTCGATAATTTCTGGCCTTCCATTTGTTTTTCATTTTCACCCCTCCTCACACCAGGTTACAACAAGTTAAATTATTAGTCAAAAATAGATAAGGAATTTTTGACTGTCCACTCCCCCACTTCCGTTCTGATTAAGCTGTACAGTAGAGCTTTTGAAGATAATAGAACACCTAATTTTTCCGCTATGGATCTTATATAACCACCGCTACTGCAACTGATCTCAACCCTGATTATTTTAAATTTCTCTTGATTGATTTTTTTTAGTAATTTTTCCCATTCTCTTCTTATTCGTTCTTGACGAAAATTACCGACAGTATTTTCTATTTTGCCGATTATCTTTTTTTGTAGTTCCGATTTTTGAATTTTAAATATTTTTTCCGTTGATATTTTTTTTATGGAAATTTCTTTTTGGGGAATCGTTATTTCATCCAATTTATCGTCCAACGCCCATCTGAACAAAGGTTTTCCATCTATCTTATAACTTGAAAACGGAGGGAGTTTAAATTTGAATTTGCCTTCGAATGATTTTAACGCCTTATCGATTTGCTCATCTTCAGGTATATTTGAGGAATACTTCGGAATACCGAGGATATCATAGGTGTCACTGGAGAATTGGATTAAAATTTCGGCTATATATTTTTTACCGCATTTCAAATATTGATTAAATTTTTTAAGTTCGTTTCCGGAAACGATCAGAACAACCCCTTCGGCCATCGGATCCAATCTTCCCGCGTAAGCCATTTTCGTTTTTCGCAGCTCGGGATTTCTACTCTTTAAAATTTTTATTGCATCAAGAGGAGAAATTCCGACCGGTTTATAAATTGGAAAAACTTTTTTTGTTTTATTGTTCATTTTTAATGTCGGTTACCAGTTGCCCGCATCCGGCTTCTATTTCTTTACCGAAGCTTTTTCTTATCCCCACATTAAGCCCTCGAGCTTCCAATTTATCTCTGAAGTTTTGCAATGATTTTTTCGACGCACCGGGTAAACCGTTCGTTGGATTGTAGTGCATTAAATTAATATAATGAATTCTATCTCCTAAAAGAGAAGTCAAGTTATCGACATCACTTTTTCGGTCATTGATATTATCGAATAGGATATATTCGAACATAACTTTTCTGTTCGTTTTTTCAATATAGTAATCAATTGCCGAAAAGAGCTTTTTCAGTGGATATTTTCGGTTAATCGGCATTAATTTCGTTCTGGTTTTGTCATCAGCGGCGTGCAACGAAATTGCTAAATTTATCTGACTTTCTTCGTTTGCGAATTTTTTTATTTTATCCGGCAACCCCGCAGTCGATATGGAGATTTTTCGCGTCCCGATATTAAAACTTTCTTTTTGGATTAATATTTCGGTTGCTCGGATGACATTTTTATAATTCAAAAAAGGCTCCCCCATACCCATAAAAACTACGTTTTCTATTTTATCGTACCTTCTTTTGAAAAATAATATTTGGTTTAAAATTTCAAAATAATTAAGATTTCTTTCAAAGTCCATTTTTCCGGTAGCACAAAAAGAGCAATTTAAGGGACATCCGATTTGCGTGGAAACACAAACGGTTTTTTTATTTCCGTCATTCATCAAAACCCCCTCCACCTTCAAGTTGTCCTCAAAAAGAAAGACGACTTTAACGGTATTTCCATCATTTGACCTGAAAATTTTTTCTACCGGAATTTCCAAAGAGATCTTCTTCGATAGATAATTTCTGATTTCT
>PUNQ01000005.1 GCA_003551845.1 Candidatus Nealsoniibacteriota bacterium | reverse complement strand
TGACGGCAGCACAGGCCATGGGCTTTCGTGACCAAACAAAGAGTTCGGAAGCCCTGCAGCAATTGATGAAGGATATCCGTCAGCATATAAGCTTTATAGGGAACGACACGGTCATGTACAGTGAGATGCAAAAAGCCATCTCTTTTATTCGCCGGCAAGACCCCGCAACATACATGCCCGCCTGATCCAATCAATGCATAAAAAAAGCGGATGCCTTAACGACAAGGCATCCGCTTTTTGTCTGATGCAGGGGAGTGCATTAATTCATGCTGTATTCGCTGTCTTCACCCTTCATCTTTTCTTTTACATTGGCTTGTGCCGCAGCCAGTCTGGCGATAGGTACGCGGAACGGCGAGCAGCTTACATAGTCCATCCCAACACGATGGCAGAATTCCACTGACCGTGGTTCACCGCCGTGCTCACCACAGATACCGATCTTCAGGTCGGGGCGTCCCTTGCGTCCGCGCTCGATGCCCAGCTCCACAAGCTGACCAACGCCTTCCTGGTCAAGGATTTGGAAGGGATCATCCATGATCAGGCCTTTTTCCAGATAAACAGGAAGGAAGCGGCCGGCATCATCACGGGAATAGCCGAAGGTCATCTGCGTGAGGTCATTGGTGCCGAAGGAGAAGAACTCTGCCTTTTCGGCGATCTTGTCAGCAACCAGCGTAGCTCTGGGTATTTCGATCATGGTACCCACAAGGTATTCTACCTCATCATTGTACTCTTCGAAAACTTGTTTTGCGGTGTTGCGCACGATCTCCTCCTGCAGGTTGTATTCGGGATCGGTACCTGTGAGGGGGATCATGATCTCGGGGATGGCGCGGATGCCTTTTTTCTTGAGATTCAACGCTGCTTCAATGATGGCACGGGTCTGCATCTCAGAGATCTCTGGGTAGGTATTTCCAAGGCGGCAGCCGCGGTGTCCGAGCATGGGGTTGAATTCATGCAGGCTGTCCACGGTAGCTTTCACTTCTTCAGCGCTGATGCCCATCTCATCGGCCATCTCTTTCTGGTTCTCTTCGTCGTGTGGAAGGAATTCATGCAGCGGCGGGTCAAGCAGGCGTACGGTCACCGGCAGGTCGTGCATGGCTTCGAAGATGCCTTCAAAGTCTTCACGCTGCATCGGAAGCAGTTTTTCCAATGCCTTGCGGCGACCTGCTTCGTCTTTGGCAAGGATCATTTCGCGCATGGCCTTGATGCGCACACCTTCAAAGAACATGTGCTCCGTACGGCACAGGCCGATGCCTTTTGCGCCAAACTCACGGGCCACGCTTGAATCTTTTGGTGTGTCGGCATTTGTTCGCACGTGCATACGGGTGTTCTTTTCAGCCAGCTCCATCAGCCAGGCAAAGTCGCCGCTCATCTCCGGATCCATGGTTTTGATTTTGCCCTCAAAAACTTCACCGGTGCTTCCGTTCAGGCTGATAAATTCTCCTTCCTTAAACTCTTTGCCGTCGATGGTCATGGTGCGCTTCTTATAGTTTATCCGGACGGTGCCGGCTCCTGAAACGCAGCATTTACCCATGCCACGTGCTACCACGGCTGCGTGTGAGGTCATACCGCCCCTTGCTGTGAGGATGCCTTCTGCCGCGTCCATTCCGCTGAGGTCTTCAGGACTGGTTTCGACCCTTACAAGGATCACTTTTTCTCCTTTGGCAGCCCACTCTGCGGCATCATCGGCAAAGAAAACGATCTTGCCAGTGGCAGCGCCTGGTGAGGCGGCAAGGCCCTTGGCCAGCAGGCTGGCGCTTTGCAACTCCTTGGTGTCGAATACAGGGTGCAGCAGTTCATCAAGTTTTTCAGGCTCCATGCGAAGCAGGGCTTCTTCTTCCTTGATGAGTCCTTCGCGCAGCATGTCCATGGCAATCTTCACCATGGCAGGGCCGGTGCGCTTCCCATTCCTGGTCTGCAGCATCCAGAGCTTGCCATCCTGGATGGTAAACTCCAGGTCCTGCATGTCAAGATAGTGAAGTTCCAGTTTCTGCTGCTGTTCATCGAGCTCTTTATATAGTTCCGGGAATAGTTCTTCAAGTGAAGGGTAGACTTCTTTCCGCTCTTCTTCTGAGACATTTTGGAGCTTGGCCCAGCGCAGCGAACCTTCCTTGGTGATCTGACGCGGTGTGCGTGTTCCGGCTACCACATCCTCGCCCTGTGCATTCACCAGGTACTCTCCATTGAAGATATTCTCACCGGTAGCTGCATCGCGGGTGAAGGCAACTCCTGTGGCAGAGGTGTCGCCCATGTTGCCGAAGACCATGGCCTGCACGTTTACGGCCGTACCCCATTCGGCCGGAATGTTATATTTTGTACGGTAATAAGTAGCCCTTGGATTGTTCCAAGACTCAAAAACGGCAGTCACAGAACCCCAGAGCTGCTCCCATGGGTCTTCGGGGAAATCTTTGCCAGTCTGATCCTTCACCGCTTTCTTAAATCTTTTTACCAGCTCCTTCAGGTCATCGGTAGTCAGATCCTGGTCGTTCTCTGCGCCTTTCTCTTCCTTTAGTTCCTCCATGATTACATCGAAGGGATCCTCTTCTTCCTTGCTGTTGGGTTTCATCCCCATCACCACGTCGCCATACATCTGGACAAAACGGCGGTAGGAGTCCCACACGAAACGGTCATTGCCGGTCTTTTTGGCAAGGCCTTCCAGCGTGCGCTCATTCAGACCAAGGTTCAGCACCGTATCCATCATCCCGGGCATGCTGGCCCTGGCACCTGAACGCACGGACATCAGCAGGGGATTGTCCTTGTCGCCGAAGCCGGCATTCATTTCCTCTTCCACACGGCGCATGTTCTCTTCCACCTCCTGTTTGATCTCGTTCACCACAAAGTCATGCCCACGCTCATTAAACATCGTGCACACTTCCGTAGTAATCGTAAAGCCGGGAGGTACGGGGACGCCTATGTTTACCATCTCGGCCAGGTTCGCACCCTTGCCACCCAACAGATTTCGCATTGTCGAATCACCGTCGGCTTTCTTGCCGCCAAAAAAATACACCATTTTGTTTTGTTTGTCCATTGTCTCTCTTTTTAATATGTCTATTCAGTTAAAAAAAATCTTGCCGATCATCATTAACAGGCTTGCAGTCAAAAAACTGGCAGCCGCAAAAAATGAAGTACAAATTTACATTTTTTTTTATACCTTAAAAATGGAGTGAAGCTGCTTTTTTGAATCGTTGTTTTATGCCCGTTTCCTCAAAAAGTTGTAACTTGTTGTGGCAAACCCAGAATCAAAACCCAATGGAAAAATTCAAGCAACAGGGCTTTTATTGCGAAATCATTAAAGAAGAACCATTAAGCACGCTGGAACCGGAGCTTACAGAAGGCAATACCTGCGTGCTTGAGTCCACCTCGCCGTTTTTTGGATATTATCAGGATGCGCCAATGGGCAATCCGGATCCGTATATCTATTGTGTGCTTGACAATGAGCACTCTTTTATGGATGTGATCCGGGCCACAGACCGCATCAATGATAAAAGGCATAATCCGGTCGACATAGCCAGCGGCCGGTTATTTCTGCAAGACAGAACCTGTCCTGTGATCCGTGTAAAGCAGATTCAGAATTTTAATCAGGTTCCCCTTGTGCAGCAAGCCTTGATACATGAAGGGATTTCGTTTAAAAAGAGACAACGTACCATTCGTGAAAAGATGGGCGTCCTCCAGCTGTCTAAAATGCTTTACCTTCTTCCCGCTGGTGCGGATGGGTTATACATGGACGCAGATG
>PUNQ01000039.1 GCA_003551845.1 Candidatus Nealsoniibacteriota bacterium | reverse complement strand
GGGATAAGAAGGGTTTGCCTCTAGGTAGCGTAATAAGGGAGACCGAGCATGAGAAGATGGATATTATCCCATCTGCCTTTGAATTATCTGGAGCAGAGATTGAATTTACCAAGCGGATCAGTTCTTCGTCTCTTCTATCCAGGTCTATCTCAAATTCGATAAAAGAAGAATACGATTTTATACTTATAGATTGTCCTCCATCACTAGGTGTATTAACAATAAACTCTCTAAGTGCTTCAGATTATATCATTATTCCTATGCAACCTGAGGTATACGGTCTGTATGGAATCGACATGCTTTTATCAACCTATGAAGAGATCCAGGAGGAAATCAATCCTAAACTTGAAATCATGGGTGTGTTGATCACCATGCATGATGGCAGGCTATCTCTCCATAAAGAAATGACCGAAAAAATCAATAACTACTTCAAAGATAATGTCTTTAAGACCTTAATTAAGACAAATACCACCTTAAAGGAAGCACAGAGTAATAATCAGACTATCTTTGAATATGATGGCAGGGCCAGGGGAGCAAAAAACTATGAGAACCTCGCCAGGGAGGTAATCGAGTATGTCAAAGAAGAATAGAACTGGTAAAACTGAAGACCTTTTCAGGAACATCGGGGACAGGATGAAAAAAAACAAGCAGTCTAGCGAAGATACAGATCCACCTGAAAATGAAGCTGTTGAAGAAGCAACTGAAGCTACTGAACCAGTTGAAAAAGAGATTGAAGAAAAAGAAGCCGTCCAGCAGGAAACCAGCAGCTGGGGCGAAGAACAGT
This sequence comes from Candidatus Nealsoniibacteriota bacterium, assembly GCA_003551845.1. Classification (GTDB taxonomy): domain Bacteria; phylum Patescibacteriota; class Minisyncoccia; order Minisyncoccales; family PWPS01; genus PWPS01. The sequence continues at coordinate 2,972 of PUNQ01000039.1, read as the reverse complement.
CATACAGGTCCTCTTTTATAGTTACAGGCGAAATGGAGGATGACTTCGAAGCCTGCAAACGCAAATTCAGGAGGAACTTAAGGTCCAACCTTTCCAAGCAGAGTGCAATTGAACTGGGCTGGAAGTTACTGAGCAGCCTTGATGAAGAATACTTTGAAGAGGTTAAGGCAACCCACTCTCCTGATGACGACCTTGTCCAGGCCCTAAAAAATATTATAGAAGAATATTATTAAGTACATATCTTCCGAGTATATGAACCCTAAACCTACCAGCATCCCCTCCCCTACTTGATAATATAAATATGCCGTATAATTTCTGCTTCGGCATATTTATGTTTTTATGCCATTACGTAATTATGCTAATACATATTTTATAATTTTCAGAAAAATGTAATTACGTAAATACGTAATTATGCATTTATGCCGTTACATATTTATTTAATTATGCAGTTACGTAACTATGTATTAGCATATTTATATATTTATGCTTATATTTAATTATGCTTTTACGTAAATACGTAATTACGCCGATACATATTTTATAATTTTCAGATAAATGTAATTACGTAATTATGCTAATACGTATTTACTTAAATATTTCTTTACTCTATTATGCATTTATTTAATTACATCCTGGATCCAGTAATCCAAAATGTAAATCCATTTAATATTTTAAATGGAGAGCGCAACTAATTTTAATTTTTGTCCATCGAACAATGAAAATAATTAATAATATGAAGTTCATAGGTCGTCCCCTGCCAGAGTAAAATCTTATGTAATTACGTAAAAGCATATTTTATAATTTTCAGAAAAATGTATTTACGTAAATATGCCATTACGTATTTAAATAATTATGTCGATATGTAAATACGCTCTTATGCTAAATTTTTTGACAGATATCAACCAGGCATATAAAATACCCTTAAAAGCAATAACCCCCGAAATACAAAAGACTGGCCCATTAGCCTTTTGTATTTGAGGGTTTAAAAAAGGAGAGCAGTACAAATTGATATAAATTCATTTTATCACAAACTTGGTTTAAGTCAATAGTTTTTATAAAACATAATAATACTCTAATTAACATACATATTTTATTTTTACAAATGATGTAAAAATTTTTATTATTACCTTAATTGGAATGTTTTAAACAGGTTTATCTATTTATTTTAAGCGAAAATTAAAGGGCAGGTGGTAGCTTTATGAATATTAAAATTAATATTTTAAATTACAAAATCAAGGTAAAGTCAACCAGGAATAAAATAGAGGGGGTAGTCTAATTTGAAACCTTCAAATAACAGGACCTTAATAGATAAGAGTGATATCAGGATCGCCCAGGCCAAACTGGCAACAGAGATCGGCCTTAACGAGAATATCTTCCTGCAGCAGGTTCATTACTGGTTAAAGGGCAACGAAGAGAGAGAACATAACTATAAGGACGGCCGCTACTGGGTATATAACTCTTACAGTGACTGGGTTAAGGAATCCTTTCCCTTCTGGAGCAAGTCCACTGTTAAAAGGACAGTCCAGAGTTTAGAGAAACAGGGCCTTATAATTACCACTTCAAAATACAACAAAAAGGATTATGACAAGACTAAATGGTATACAATCAATTATGAAAAGTTAGAAGAGGTTGAAAGAAAAGCATATAACCTTGAAGATAACTCTGACAGTACCACAGGTCAAAATGACACACCCCCGGGTCAAAATGGCACAGGGGTAGAAAATACTAATAAAGAAAATCAGGATGATTCCCATAACACCAATAATGGCTCGGCCACAGGTCAAAATGACACAGGGGGTAGTCAAAATGGCACGACCCGGGGTCAAAGTGACACAGGTAGGGGTCAAGATGACACACCCCGGGGTCAAAATGACCTCACCAATACCAAAGATTACTCTTTAGATTTGCCTTTAGATTTACCAAAGAGTACTTCAGAAAGTAATAGTAGTACTAGTTCAGCTTTTTCAAATTTGGAATTAAAATCGATCAAAGACTTCTACCAGGAAGTTACTGAAAGAAAACTAAAATCTCATTTACTGGAGGAGATCACTAGCATTACAGATAATGCCGATAAGGTAATGGAAGCTATCAAGCGGGCATCTCTTAATAATAATACTACTGGTACTCCCAGTGCCCAGTATATCCTGAGTATCCTAAAAAACTTAGAAGACGAGCAGAATGATGATTATAAGTACGATAATGAGGTCGATAAACTGGAAGACCAGGGCTGGACCTGATCTTACTGATCTAAAAGTATAATTTTATAGAAACATCTAATATTAATTATACTCTCAACTTAAAGATAAATTTCTCAAAAATATGATTAAATTATAGCTTAATTCCCCTTTATATAAATTTACGGTAGTCAGCTATTGCTAAGTCTCAAAATTAAAATATAAGGCTATATTGCTCGATACAAGCGATATAAAATTTTTCAAGTAATAAAGGCTGCCTATATTTTTTAAATTGATCCAGTATAATTTTCAGAAATATGTAATGGCATAATTACGTAAAAGCATATTTTATAATTTTCTGAAAAAATCAAGTTATAAAGACATGTAAACGGAAAAACCCCCGAGAATATAGGCCAGCCAACCTATGATTTCTCGAGGATTTTATAAAGGAGAACATAAAACATGCTAAAACCTTAAAGAAAATTAACCCACATCAAGAACATCTTATCACAAATCCAAAATAAGTCAATAGGGTTGCAAAAAATAAATTAAAATTATCTCAAATAACTTATAAAAGAGGGATCAAGATGAAATCAAAATTCGTTGAGGATCTTAAAAAGACAGATAGAGATGGCATAGACCAGCTGCTGGAATTCCTTGAGGAGATAGGCTTTTACGAGAAGCCAGCCAGCATCAACCACCACCTAAATAAAACTGGAGGCCTCTTAGAACATACCGTAAATGTCAAAAACGAATATTTAAAGCTAAATGAAGAGTCAGGGGCTGAAATCCCCTGGG